>JAQUEG010000047.1 GCA_028685275.1 Bacilli bacterium | reverse complement strand
CTTATTTATTTTTTTATTATTTTTTTCCCATTCATCCATATATTTAATAATTATTTTTCTAATTAACTGTTTTTATTATATTTTTTAAATATATTATGTTGTTCTAAATTAGTTTTATCTAATTCTTTTATCAAATCTTTTTGCTTACGATCTAGTTTATCAGGAATTACAACTTTAGCAATAACATACATATTTCCTTTTTTCTTAGTTGAAATATTAATAACTCCCTTCCCTTTTAATAAAAATTTACTACCACTTTGGGTACCTGCTGGAATTGTTAAAATAATTTCTCCATCTAAAGTTTTAACCTCTTTTTTACAACCTAAAATAGCATCCGTAATCGTAATTGGGTACTCTAAATAAATATCATCCCCTTCTCGTTCATATAAAGGGTGGTTTTGGACCTTAAATTCAATATATAAATCCCCATTAGGGCCCCCATTACTACCCGGACCTCCTTTTCCAGCAATTCTTAATTGATTACCAGTATTAATTCCTGCTGGGATTGAAACAACAATATCTTTATTAGTTTTAATATGACCACGCCCATTACATTTTGGGCATAATTTTTCATAAGTATAACCAGTTCCTTCACAATTTTGACATGTACTTTTAGTTAAATAGGAGCCTAGGATTGTTCTTTGTTCACTAGTTACAGTCCGACTACCATGACATTTTGAACATGTCTTTTCTTCAATACCACCATGCCCATTACATTGTTCACATTCTTCTTCAACATCAATATTAATAGTTTTTTCTATTCCAAAAACAGCATCCTTAAAAGAAATATCCATTCCCATAATAAAATCTTTCCCTTTACGCGGACGCTTTCCGCTACTACGTTGGCCACCAAAGCCAAAAGAAGTACCAAATAAATCAGAAAATATATCACCAAAATCAAACCCTGAAAAATCAAAGCCAGAAGTGCCACCAAAACCACCTTCAAAAGCAGCATGACCATATTGATCATATTGGTTTCGTTTTTCTTTATCAGATAAAACCGCATAAGCTTCTTGATATTCTTTAAATTTTTCCGCAGCATTGGGATCTTTGTTTACATCAGGATGATACTGTCTTGCTAATTTCCGAAATGCACTTTTTATTTCAGCATCAGTAGCATCTTTTTTAACACCCAATAACTCATAATAATCTTTTTTATTCATAATACACCACCTTACTATCAAGAATTAATTTAAATTTATATATTCATCAATTATATCATTAAACATATTTAACGCTTTTTCAATTGGTTTAGTAGTTGTCATATCAACCCCTACTTTTTTTAATAAATTAATTGGATAATCACTATTACCACTAGCTAAAAACTTTTTATAATTAATTAAAGTTTCCTCTTTACCATCTAAAATATCACTAACAATTGCACAAGCAGCCGCTAAACCAGTTGCATATTGATATACATAAAAAGGACTATAAAAATGAGGAATACGACACCATTCTAAACTTATTTCTTGATCATGAATAATACTATCACCATAATATTTTTTATTCAAATCATAATAAATATCACTTATTAATTTAGCGGTTAAAACTTCATTATTTTGTTCTTTTAAATAAAGTATTTTTTCGAATTCCGCAAACATCGTTTGCCGATATATAGTTCCTTTAAAAAGCTCTATCATTTGATTTAGAAGAATCTTCTTTTCTTTAATATCATTAGTATTATTTAATAAATATCTTACTAATAATATTTCGTTAACTATGGAAGCAATTTCAGCTGTAAAAATTGGGTATTTATGATATATATATGGTTGTTTATTGTTAGAATAATAACTATGTACCGAATGACCTACTTCATGAACAAGTGTAAACACACTATCTAATGTATTATTATAATTTAAATGAATATAAGGAGGACTATCATACGATCCAAAACTATAAGCACCGCTTAATTTTCCTTTATTAGTAAAAACATCAATCATACGTTCATTAAAAATCTTTTTTACAACCCTTATATAATCATCACCAAGTGGTTTTAAAGCATTAATTACAATATTAACAGCATCTTCATATGAATATTCTTTATTACTATTACTTACCATTGAAGCATATATATCATACATATGAAATTCTTTTAAATTAAGTTCTTTTTTCTTTAATGCTATATATTTATGAAGAATATCTAAATTATTATTAACTACTTTAATTAAATTATCATAAACTAAAAGATCAATATTATTATTATATAAACTCATTTGTAAAGGATTTGTATATTTTCTTGTTTTTGCTATAAAAATATTATTTTTAACATTATATTTTAAAGTTGCCGCAAAAGTATTTTTAAATTCATCATATGTTTCATATAATTTTTTAAATACCTTTTTTCTTATATCTTGTCGGTCTGATTTTATTAATTTAATATAATTACTTTCCGTGACTTCTATTTCTTTATTATCAATAATAATCTTGCCATATTTTAAATCAGCATTTTTAATTACTGTATATATATCGTCAGCTGTATTTAATATTTCACCAATACTTGCAATTATTTTTTCTTCTTTATCACTTAAAATATGATCTTTAAAACGAAATAAATTTTCTAAATAATATTGATATATCTTTAACTCATCTAATTCATTAAGATACTTTTTAACTAAACTATAATCTTCTTTTAATATTTCAGTATTAATAAAAGCAATCTTTTCATCAACTTCACTATTAATTTTTTCAATTTTACCTTTTGTAATATTAGATTCATTATTACTGGTATCTTCATTATATTTTAAATATGCATATACAATTAAATTGTTAATTAAACGTTTTAAATCGTCTAATTTAGTTAAGACTGTTAATAAATTAGAACTATTAGCCATAATTTTTTCTTTATAAGAAACAAGTTCTTCGACTAAAGGATTAATTTTATCAATATCTAGATACCAATCATCTAAATTTTTATAAAAAGAAGTTAAATCCCATTTATATTTTTCTTTTATTTGATCCCTAGTCTTTTGTTTTTCATTCATTATTAATCTCCATTCAATTAAAGTTTTGCATAGGAATAAGTTCTAGCAATTAATTGCTAGAACTTATATTTTTACTTCTCTTGATATTCAGCATTAATAACATCATCATTATTATCAGTATCTTCTTCAGTTGTTTCTTCACTTGATCCTGCTTCAGTATTTTTAGCAGCTTCTTGATATACTTTAGTTGCTAAAGCCATTGCTTTTTCATTTAAGGCTTCTTTTTTTACTTTTATATCTTCAATATCATTTTTCTCTAACGCTGTTTTTAATTCACTAACTAATTTTTCTAATTCTTCTTTTTCATTATTATCTAATTTATCACCTAAATCTTTAATTGATTTCTCGGTTGTAAATACCAGTTGTTCTGCTTCATTTTTAAGATCTATTTCTTCTTTTCGTTTTTGGTCAGCTTCTTTATTAGCTTCTGCTTCTTTAACCATACGATCAATTTCATCATCCGATAAATTAGTTGACGCCGTAATCGTAATTGATTGTTCACGATTAGTACCTAAGTCTTTTGCTTTTACATTAACTATTCCATTGGCATCGATATCAAAAGAAACTTCAATTTGTGGTACACCACGTGGTGCCGGTGGAATATTAGTTAATTGGAAACGGCCAAGGGTTTTGTTATCAGCTGCCATTGGTCTTTCTCCTTGTAAAACATGAATATCTACTGCTGGTTGATTATCAGCCGCAGTTGAAAATACTTGTGATTTAGAAGTTGGAATCGTTGTATTACGATCAATTAAAGTAGTCATAACACCACCTAAAGTTTCAATTCCTAATGATAAAGGTGTAACATCTAGTAATACAACATCATTAACTTCACCAGTTAATACTCCCCCTTGAATTGCTGCTCCCATTGCTACTACTTCATCAGGGTTTACTCCTTTATGTGGTTCTTTACCTAATTCTTTTTGAATTAATTCTTGTACTAATGGAATACGAGTAGAACCACCAACTAAAATAACCTTATCAATATTTTCTTTCTTTAATTTAGCATCTTTCATAGCATTACGTACTGGTTCAATTGTAGATTCAATTAAATCTCTAACTAAATCTTCAAATTTAGCACGGGTTAAAGATGTTTCTAAATGTAATGGTCCGCTTTCTCCTTGTGAAATAAATGGTAATGAAATTTGAGTTGTAACTACCCCACTTAAATCTTTTTTAGCTTTTTCAGCAGCATCTCTTAAACGTTGCATCGCCATTTTATCTTTAGCTAAATCAACACCATTTTCTTTTCTAAAATTATTAACTAAATAATCAATTATTTTATTATCAAAATCATCACCACCAAGTTTAGTATTACCATTAGTTGATTTTACTTCAAAAACACCATCACCTAATTCAAGAATTGAAACATCAAAAGTACCACCACCGAGGTCATATACTAAAACAGTTTGTAACTTATCTTGCTTATCAAAACCATATGCTAAAGAGGCAGCAGTTGGTTCATTAATAATTCTTTCTACTTCTAAACCAGCTATTTTACCAGCATTCTTAGTTGCTTGACGTTCAGAATCATTAAAATAAGCCGGAACGGTAATAACCGCTTTCGTTACTTTATCACCTAAATAACTTTCAGCATATTCTTTTAAATGTGAAAGAATCATCGCACTAATTTCTTCTGGTGTATATTTTTTTCCTTCAGCTTCTACCTTTTTATCAGTGCCCATTAATCTTTTAACGGAAGTAATAGTATTAGGGTTAGTAATTATTTGCCTTTTAGCAGCTTCCCCTACAATTTTCTCCCCATTTTTAAAAGCAACAACACTAGGAGTTGTTCTTCCTCCTTCTGGGTTCGGAATAACTTTTGCTTCTCCCCCCTCTAATACACTAACACAACTATTAGTTGTTCCTAAATCAATACCTATAATTTTACTCATTATTATCATTCTCCTTTTCATTTTTTATATTTACTCTAACCATCACTGGTCTTATAACCTTATCTTTTAACATATATCCTTTTTGTAAAACCTCAAGTACCATTTCATCAGGTTTATCCTCAATATTATCAGTTAAAAGCGCTTGGTGATATTTAGGATCAAATGGTTTTTCTAATGCTTCAATTTCTTTTACTTCATATTCATTTAAAACATTAACAAAAGCACAATAAACCATTTTAAAACCTTCTAAAAACCTTGATACTTCATCATCTAAATTATCATCATCCATTTCAATCGCTCTTTCAAAATTATCAATGATCGGCAATAATTCTTCAATTAATTCTTCATTACTATATTTAAGCATCTTCTGCGTTTCTTCTTCTTTACGCCGTTTATAATTTTGAAATTCTGCTTGTAAGCGAAGTAATTTATCTTCTAGTTCTTTAATAATTTCTGTTTTACTTACTTTTTTTGGTTTTTCTTTTGTCTTTTCATTTGCTTCGTTATTATCCATATAACCTACCTCTCAATATTTTCTTTAATATATTCTAACAAACCTACTACTTTGTTATATTCCATCCTTTTCGGACCAATAATAGCAATTGTACCCTGTTCACCATTTACATTATACCCAGTTTTAATAATCGTTACATCTTCATCTAAAGCATTTTCTTTCCCTATATAAACATTAATATTATTACTTTCCTCTTTAATACTTTTAACCAAATCTTCATCTTCAAATTTTTCAATTATATTTCTAATTTTTTGAACATTATCAAATTCAGGTTGTTTTAAAATATTATTACGGCCTGCTAAATGAACAGAACCTTTAACTGTTAAATCATTAAAAGCATTATAAAAAACATTATAAACCATTTCATGCTGTTTAATGTATTTACCAATAATTGGTTTAATTTCAAATTCTAGTTTTTGACTTATTTCATTAATTAAAGTCCCAACTAATAAATTATTAATTAAATCAACCATCTTTTTTATTTCTTCTAAAGAAATATCT
>JAQUEG010000046.1 GCA_028685275.1 Bacilli bacterium | reverse complement strand
ATATCAATTATTATAACAATGAAAGACCTGCTTATTCATTAAATTATAAAACTCCAATTCAATATAAATATGAATCGGAGTTCTGAAGTGCTTTTTATAAAGTGTCTACTTTTAATTGACTACTTCATTATAGTGGTTTTTTTTAATAATTAATATCTTCTATTTCACTAATCGGGATATATTCTTCATCAATTGTTACTAATTTATTATCTATTACACCAATAACGTTTTTTTGCCACTCGTCACCTGTTTTCATTGTTATTGTAGCGTTTATTTTATAAATATATTTGGGAGAATCAAACATTTTATCAATTTTAGTTTTAATACTGATTTTAGATTTGTTGTTGCTTTTTTTATTATTTATTTTTTTTTCTTTTGTTTTAGCCGAATAAAATATTGTTTCGTTATTTTTTATTTTTTTTTCTATTTTATTAACAAAAACAGTTGGTAATTTTTTTTTCACAAAATCACACCCTTACTTATTAAATATTTTATGCTCTTCTAAATTAAAAGTTGCATCATACTTAAACTACATAAATGGTATAATAAATATATAGGTGATAATTATATGAAAAATATTTCTCGTTATAAAGTTGAATATAGTATTTTAATCCCTCTTTTTTTCCTTTTTATAATAAGTATTATGAGCATTTATAGTGCTAATCAAATGCTACCTAGTTCCGTTGGTAATCTAGCATTAAAACAAACTATTTGGTACTTATTCGGATTTGCTATTGCTTATTTTATTATGGTAATTAAAAATGATTTTTTCATTAAATATTGTTGGATATTATATGGTATTGGAATTATTAGCTTAATATTATTGTTTCCTTTTGGTACAATAATTAATGGTGCAAAAAGTTGGTATTCTTTTTTTAATTTATTCACAATCCAACCGAGTGAATTTATGAAAATTATTTTAATAATTACAATTGCCAAAATAATTAATGATTTTAATATAAAATATCATAAACCAACTATTAAACAAGAAATATATTTATTTATAAAAGTAGGAATTATAACTTTTATTCCAGTTTTATTAACTTTCTTACAACCTGATACCGGAATTGTTGTTATTTATATTGTTATTATGTTTGTAATGCTTTTAATTAGTGGCATTAGATGGCAAGTATTCGCAGTATTCTTTGGTATATTAATAATATTAATTAGCATCTTCTTTGGTATTTATTATTGGAATAGCGACTTATTTATTGATTTGTTTGGAACTAACTTCTTTTATCGAATAGATCGCTTATTAGCGTGGCAAAAAGGATCTGGTATGCAATTAAATAACGCAATTGTTGCATTAGGAAGTGCAGGCTTATTTGGATTTGGTTTTGGTCATACACCTATTTATTTCCCAGAACCACAAACTGATTTTATTTTTTCTGTTTATGCCAGTAATACCGGTTTAATTGGAACACTTTTTTTAATTATGCTAATTATATTTTTTAATTTAAAACTAATAAATATTGCTAATCGTACTACTAATAAAATTAGTAAATATATAACTGCTGGAATATTAGGAATGTTATTATACCAACAAATTCAAAGTATTGGTATGAACATCGGTTTATTACCCATTACTGGTATCACTTTCCCCTTTATTAGTTATGGTGGTTCTAGTTTATTAAGCTATATGATTATGGTTGGTATCATTTTTAATTTATCAAATGAATCCCTGCGCTTTACTAATGTAAATAAAAAATAAAATCCTTATAAAAAGGATTAATATCATTATTATGGTGGAGAATAAGGGATTCGAACCCTTGACCTTCTGTGTGCAAGACAGATGCTCTAGCCAGCTGAGCTAATTCCCCAAAAAATAAACGAAAAGGTCAGTAGGCATCTAAACCTTCTCAAATGAATACAACTTAAACAGTTGCATTAATATTTTATCATAATCAAATTAAAAATTCAATAATTTTCTTACTAAGTTACATTAAAGTTAAATATGAAATCAAATTCTATTTATCATCCACTAAGTAAAATTTAGAATTTCATTTTACCTAATTTGTTTCGTTTTACATTTAGCACTTAATAATTGTTGCTTTTGTTTCTCTGTTTGTTTCGCTATTTCATTATTAATAGAATTATATATTTTTATTATCTTTTCATATGTTAAATAGTCTGCACTTTCGCTTCCAATTCTATAAGCATTAATAAATTCTTCATGTAAATGTAATTGAGTAGGATTATTTTTAGCATCCTCATTAATATTGATAAACCAATTAGTAATTGGCACCTCATTAATATATTTTTTAATAATACTTGGACAAGCTGATATATCCCTAATATAATCAACAATATCTTTACGTATGCACCTTATTTGTTCTTTTTTTACAATATATGATGAAGTCCTATCCTCGATTAGTACCTCTGCCATTTTATCAGCTTCAACATCTAAATAACCTAGCATTGTAATATACAGATAAAACTGATTCACTATAATTTCTTGCCATAAAAAACCATCTATTTTTGCCGATGCTTTCTTAATATACTCAATATCAAATTGATGGTTTTTATTTTTATTTGCCACCAATGATATACCATTTGTTTTTAATAATCTAATAAAATTCTTTTCTACTTTATTTCTCATCTTTTCCCCCTCTAAATATTAATTATTATATCATATTTATAAATAATTGGTTTTTATTTTTTTATTTCCATAAATACTGGTAAAATAATTGGTTTGCGTCCAGTTTTTTCATGAACATAAGGTGCCATTTCTTGAATAAGTTGTGCTTTTAAATTAGTATAATTTATTTTTTTGCTTTTTAAATTTTTAATAATAATATTATCTGCTAATCCTTCTAATTCTGCCAACAATTCACTATTTTCATTTTCTAAAACAAAACCTCTTGTCGTTATATGAGAATGACTTATTAATTCATTATTATTAACATTGACATTACTAATAATAACAATGATCCCATCATTAGCCATTATAATTCGGTCTTTAATTACAATACTACCAATATCACCAATACGACTACCATCAACATAAATATCAGAAGAAGGAATAAAACCATTCTTTTTAACAACGCCATTATTCATAAGTAATATTTCCCCATTTTCTAAAATAAAAGTATTATTTTTAGGGATACCACATTCAACTGCTAAATCATTATGTGCTTTCAACATTCGATACTCGCCATGATAAGGCATAAAATATTTTGGACTAATCAATCTTATCATTAGTTTTAATTCTTCTTGACTACCATGACCAGAAGTATGAATTTCACTTAAAGATGTATTAGTATATACTTCAACACCTTTTAAATATAATTGATTAATCGTCCATGCAATACTAGCACCATTACCAGGAATAGCTGAAGACGAAAATACCACTACATCACCTGGAATTAATTTAATTTGGCGATGAGAACCATTGGCAATACGCGATAAAGCTGCTAATGGTTCGCCTTGCGAACCAGTGCATAATAATGTTAATTCTTTATTTGGTATATTATTAGCCTCTTCTGGTGTAACAATAATATCGGTATCTTCAATATAACCACCTTCAATAGCAATAGCAAGTGAATTTTCCATACTACGTCCAAAAACTGCAACTTTTCGATTATTTTGTTTACACGTTTCAATAATATGTTTTAAACGATAAATATTAGAAGCAAAAGTAGCAATAATAATACGTCCTTCGCATCTAGTAAATATATCACTTAAAGCCTCGTCAACTTTTGATTCACTAATTGAAAATCCTTCTACTAATGCATTAGTACTATCGCTTAATAGTAAAGTAACATCTTTTTGTCCAATCTCAGCCATCTTATGCAAATCAGCCATGGGACCGATTGGCGTCCAATCAAATTTAAAATCACCGGTCATTACAATAATACCATTAGGTGTACTAATAGCTAAGCCATGTGAATCAGGAATCGAATGTGTAGTATTAAAAAACTCGATTCCAAAATATTTGAATTTTAATTTAGTTTTTCTATTATAAGCGAAGAGTTTACTATATTTTAAACCTTTTTCTTCTATTTTCCTTTTGATCAACGAGATTGCTTGTTTCGGTGCATAAATAGCAGGAACTTTTATCGTTTGCAATAAAAAAGGTATTCCACCAATATGATCTTCATGACCGTGAGTTATAATCAAAGCTTTTACTTTTTCTTGATTTTTCTTTAAAATAGAAAAATCTGGAATAACATAATCAATACCCATTAATTCATCACGCGGGAACATAACACCCGCATCAACAATAACAATTTCGTTATCATGCATAACACAATACATATTTTTGCCCACTTCTCCTAATCCGCCAAGAGCAAAAATTTTAGTATCATTAGTATTAAATATTTTCATGTTTTCTCCTTTCATAATTATTAATTTACAAAACTAACTTGAACCATTATAAACTTTTTTTTTATTTTTGTCTATTACCTTTAAAAATATAATAAAAAAAGAAGATATTTTTATCTCCTTTCCTCATTATTATGGTTCTATAATATTTCTTCAGTTGGTGGTTCTGATTTAGCCTCACCAGTGTTTGGTTCTTCTATAATGGTTTCTTCCCCATTTAATATGTTATCATTACTTGTTTGATTAGAATTGTCTGGAACATATGATACGTAATCAATTGTCGACTGTTCATTATTTTGAGCATTACCAACAGTTGATATTTCTTCAGTTGGTGGTGCTATATCATTTTGAACATTATCAACAGCTGATATATCTTCACTTTGAGATGTCACATTATTTTGAACATCATTATTAGATAACACATTTTCAATTGAAGTTGGTTCTTCATTTTGAATTGGGTTTAAATTTATTGATTGCTCATTATTAATTTCATTATTAGGTATTTTAGGTTCTGAATTTGATTCTGCCATAACTGGTGTAACCGGCTCTTTTTCTACTAATAAAGCATCATTAGTAAGTGAAGATCCGATATCAACTGGCTCAATATTCTGCACTCCTGAATCTTGTACTGGTGTCGTTCCTACCTCTGGCATTTCATTAACTTGTGATATTGGATTAATATCCGCCATTGGTTCTGGATTAGCTTTTATATTATCTTGAACTGGCATTTGATTTTGACCATTTACTAAAGGTTCGTTAACACCAGTATTATTCATTGGTTGTACATTTTGTTGATCTAAATTTGATGCTACTTGATTAATTTCACCAGTTTTAACTTCGTTAATATTAGCCATCGTTTCTTCTTCCTTTTTATTTTTTTTAGAACCTCCTTTGTTACTAACTAAAAAACCAATTAAAATAAATACTAAGACTAGCCCAATCCCCATTACATACCAATAATTTTCATTTAAAAATTCTATTATTTCATTCATCTATATTCCTCCTATTATAAGGATACCACGATACATATTTTTTTTCAATATATATGAGGTATTTTTATTTAACAATATGATAAAAGTTAATAAATATTACACAATATATAACAATTTTCATTACTTTTTATCAGTTGTTTTATTATTTTTGTTGGTATAATTAATACTTGATTTAATGAAAGCAACAAACAATGGATGCGGTTTAGTTGGTCTACTTTTAAATTCAGGGTGAAACTGACAACCTATAAAATAATCTAAATGTGGTAGTTCAATTATTTCAACCAATTTATTATCAAGACTTTTACCAGCAAAAACCATACCATGATTAATAAATAAATCAATATATCTATTATTAAATTCATAACGATGACGATGTCTTTCTAATATTTCATTTTCTTTATATATTTTATAGGTTTTACTATTTTTATTGATAGCACATGGATAATTACCTAAACGCATAGTTGCCCCTTTTTGCATTATTCCATTTTGTTCAATCATTAAATCAATAACTGGTTCTTTTGTTAATTCATCAAATTCCGTAGAATTTGCCTCCTTTAAACCACAAACAGAACGAGCAAATTCAATACAAGCTAATTGCAT
>JAQUEG010000045.1 GCA_028685275.1 Bacilli bacterium | reverse complement strand
AAGTAAAAATTGATTCGAATTTAATTATGAATCAAAACGAAGAATTAGCTAAAAATGGATATCGTGTAATCGCAATAGCACAAGGTGAAAAAGTTAATTTTCGAAAAAAAAATAATTATACTGTTGATGATATTCCCAAATTAACTTTAATTGGTTTAGTTGGGTTTATTGATCCAATTCGTAATGAAACTATAGATTCAATTAACAAATGTCATAAGGCAGGAATTAAAGTAGTAATGATTACTGGGGATCATCCGTTAACTGCTTTTGCAATTGCTAAAGAGTTAAAAATGGTAAAAAAAGAAGCGGAAGTAGTTAATGGTGAAGAACTAGAACAATATTTTAAACGAGGGGAAAAAGAATTTGATCAATTAGTAAAGAGAAAGATTGTTTTTAGTCGCGTTACACCATTACAAAAATTAGCTATTATTCAATCCTTTAAAAGGCAAGGAGAATTTATTACCGTTACTGGTGATGGTGTTAATGATGCTCCCGCTATGAAAGCAGCTAATATTAGTGTGGCGATGGGTAGTGGTGCTGATGTGGCTAAAGAAACCGGGACAATGATTATTACTGACGATAATTTTTTATCAATTGTAGCTGGTATTGAAGAAGGAAGAAGTGCTTACAAGAATATTCGTAAAGTAATATATATGTTAATTTCAACTGGATTTTCTGAAGTGTTGTTTTTCTTATTAGCGATACTATTTAATTATCCCGTTCCTTTATTAGCGGTACAGTTATTGTGGTTAAATTTAGTAACTGATGGGCTTCAAGATATTGCTTTAGCATATGAAAAGCAGCAAGAAGAAGAAATGTTGGAAAAACCAAGAGAACCAAATGAAGGTATTTTTAATAAATTATTAATTCAAGAAACATTGGTATCAGGAACAGCTATTGGTTTAATTGTTTTTCTTTTTTGGGTTTATTTAATTAATTATATTCATATGGATGTGGGGCAAGCCCGTGGTTATGTTTTATTATTAATGGTATTTATGCAAAATATTCACATGTTTAATTGTCGAAGTGAATTAAAATCAGCATTTAAAATACCATTTAATAATAATCCATTTATTATAGTTAGTATTATGTTAGTATTATTATTACAATTTTTAGTAACTAAAAATGCAATGCTTAGTAAAATTTTACAAACCACAAGAATATCAGTTAATCATATATTTATTATATTTTTATTAGCGTTACCAATTTTATTAATAATGGAAATTTTCAAGAAGTTGAAAAGAGATGATATTATTTAATTATATTTAAAGTTGATACAAATACATAATATAATATTTATTTTTAGAATCGGTGTTAGTTTAAAAAAATATATCATGTTAATAACATTAAACAATAATAAATAAAAGGAGATGCGCTTATTTAATGGCATCTCCTTTAGTAATTCTTTCTTTTATTAATAATTTAGGTTCTTTGTTTTCGGTTTTTTCTATTTCATTGTTTAATTTTTTATTTTTAATTGTGATAAGTATATTTCTTAATTTCTGATATTCGGCTACTTTTGTATAATTTTTTTTATTTTGCTCAACATTCTTACTAATGATTTCATTTTTATTAATTATTAATTGTTGTTTTTTTATATTTTGATATCTATGGTAATAATTATGAACAGTTATTCCTTGGCTTATTAAAGTGAGACCTAATAAAGGATAAAATAAATTATTTAATTGGGGAAATTTTATTGAACCAAATGAAGAAATAATAGTTGCACACAATAAACCGGTTTTTAGTCGTCCAATTTTATCAATACCACTGCCTTTTTTATTAATAATCGTGCCAATACTATTAGTAAGACCAATAACACCTTCCATTGCTAAAGGTAAAAATAATAATTTGATTCCCATTGTTTTGATTGCAATAAACAAACTTGTAATATTTAATAGTTTATCAGCGATAGGGTCAATTCTTTTTCCGTATTTTGATTGTACATCCCATTTGCGAGCTAAATAACCATCTAATAAATCAGTACCTGTTCCTATTATATATATTGGTAATATTAATAGGGGATTATTTATTAGAAGGGTGTTATTAATCATAGAAAGTAATCCTAAGGCAATTATTAATCTAATTGTTGTAAGAATATTAGGAATACATTTTTTAATATTATTTAACATAATATCGCCTCTTGCGTTAAATATTATATATAGTAATTGAATTTTTTTCAAGTTTTCTTAATAAAATCTATAATTTAAAAAAAATATCTATATTTAGTTGTTATCAAATTGATTAATGATTAGATAAATTGTTCAATATAAGCATAGGATATTATGAAAGGGGCGATATAATGTTTAGTAAATTTACGGAAGAAGCCCAAAAGGTTTTAGTTAATGCGAAAAAGGAAATGACTGATTTAAAACATCCTTATGTCGGAAGTGAACATCTTGTATTGGCAATCTTAAAAGAAGATAATATTATTACAAAAAAGTTAAAACAGTATGATATTGATTATGATAAATTCAAAACTGAGTTAATAAATATAATGGGGGTAGGAAGCAATGCAAGTCATTGGTTTTTATATACGCCATTATTAAAACGAGTTATTGAAAATGCTATTTTAGATAGTAAAGAAAACAATGATGGCGAAGTTACAACTGAGCATCTTTTTTATTCACTTTTAGAAGAAGGTGAAGGGGTAGCAATTAGAATTTTATTAGGAATGAATGTTGATGTTGATAGTCTTTATCATGTTTTTGCTAAAGATAATATTAATCGTAAAATTAAAAAGAAAAAGTTATTAATTGAAGAAATGGCAATCGATTTAACTAAAAAAGCTGAAAATAATGAATTAGATCCAGTAATTGGTAGAGAGCAAGAAGCAAAACGAGTGATTGAAATATTATGTCGCCGTACTAAAAATAATCCCCTTTTAATAGGTGAAGCGGGGGTGGGAAAAACAGCAATTGTTGAACATCTTAGTCAATTAATTGTGCAAGATGAGGTTCCAATGCCATTAAAAGCAAAACGTATTTTATCTATTGATATGGCTACAATGGTAGCAGGGACTAAATATCGTGGTGAATTCGAAGAACGTTTAAAAAAAATTATTAGTGAAATCGAAGAAAATCAAGATATAATTATTTTTATTGATGAAATTCATACGTTAGTAGGTGCTGGTGGGGCGGAAGGAGCAATAGATGCATCTAATATATTTAAACCAGCTTTAGCAAGAAATAAAATAAGGTGTATAGGGGCGACAACTACTGATGAATATAAAAAGTTTATGGAGGATGATGGAGCATTAGATCGTCGTTTCCAAAAAATATATGTAGAAGCACCTAAAGAAGAAATGGTAAAAAAAATATTATTAAAATTAAAAAGTATTTATGAGGGGTATCATCAAGTTTCAATTAGTGAAGAAATAATTGACTTAATAATTAATTTAACTGAAAAATATATATATGATCGAAATCAACCTGATAAAGCAATTGATGTATTAGATGAAGTGTGTACAAAAGCAGCTTTGCAGGAAACTAAAGAAACTAAAAAACTAAATACTTTATATAAAGAATTGGAAGATATAAAAGATAAAAAAAATAAATATATTATTGATCATGCTTTTACTGATGCTTATCAATATCGAGAATTAGAAGCTCAAAAATTAAATGAAATAAACAATTTAGAATTAAAAATGATGAAAAATTATAAAATAAAAACAGTAACGAAAGAAAATGTGGCAGAAGTGATAAATAACCAAACTAAAATCCCTATTTACGAAATTTTGAATAATAATAAAAAAATATTCACTAAATTAGGAAAAGAATTGAAAAATCATATAGTTGGACAAAATAATGCGATTAAACAATTAATTAATATAACAAAACGTATTAAGTTAGGATATCGCGATGCTAAAAAATGTTATGCTTATTTGTTTTGTGGGCCAACAGGAATCGGGAAAACTGAATTAGCTGTTCATTATGCTAATAATTTAGTTGGTATAGAAAATGTTATTAAATTAGATATGAGCGAATTTAGTGAAGCACACACTGTTAGTAAAATTATAGGGGCTCCTCCAGGGTATATTGGTTATGAAGACAATAAAAATATTTTAGAAATAATTAGGGATAAGCCATATTCAGTTTTAATATTAGATGAAATCGAAAAAGCCCATCCAGCAGTTATTAATTTATTTTTACAAATATTAGATCAAGCACAAATTAAAGATGCTAATGGTAAAAATGTACGATTTGATAATGTATTAATTTTACTTACTACTAATATTGGTTTCAAACAGGTGGGTTTTAATATCGAAAATGAAGAAAAAGTTATTTCTAAATTGAAACAACATTTTAATATTGAATTTATTAATCGTATTCATAGCGTTATAGTATTTAATAAATTAAATAAAAAAGATATTGCTAAAATTACTAATAATCAAATTAACAAAATGCTTAAACGTTTTCATAATATAGATATAAATATTAATCCTTCAGTTATTAATGAAATTGTAGATTTATCTCTATATAAAGAGTTTGGTGCTCGTAAAATTGAAAAAATTATACTTGATAACGTAGAGTCAATTATAATAGATAACATCATGAAAAATAATAAAACAGTTACAATCGAAACAATAAAAGAACGCGTTTAAGTAAACATCCTTTATTTTTCATTAAAGGATGTTTTTCTATTGGTAAAAATGTGGTAGAATAATAATAGGTGATAAAAATGAAAGAAGTACGAACTAGATTTGCACCCAGTCCAACTGGTTTAATGCATATTGGTGGGGTAAGAACCGCTTTATTTTCATATTTAATTGCTAAACAAAATAATGGTAAGTTTATTTTGCGGATTGAAGATACTGATCAAGCGCGTTATGTTGAAGGTGCTCTTACAGTTATTTACAATACATTAAAAGATTTAGGATTAAATTGGGACGAAGGTCCAGATGTGGGTGGATTGTATGGTCCATATATTCAAAGTGAGCGCAAAAGTAATTATTTAAAATATGCCCAAAAATTAATTAAAGAAGGGAAAGCTTATTATTGTTTTTGTGATGAAGAAAGATTAGCACAAATTAAACAAAAAGCGAATCAAGCAAAAATCCCATATAAATATGATCGCTTTTGTCGTAATTTAAGTATTGAAGAAGCTGAAAAAAGAATTGCTAATGGGGAAGAATATGTAATTAGATTTAAAATGCCAATAGCAGGAATCACTATTTTTATTGATGAGGTTTATGGTGAAATAAAAGTTAATAATAATGAATTAGAGGATTTGGTAATGATTAAATCTGATGGCATGCCTACTTACAATTTTGCTAATATTGTGGATGATCATGAAATGGCGATTACGCATATTGTAAGAGGGAATGAATATATATCATCAACGCCTAAATATGTTTTAATATATCAAGCTTTAAATTGGGATGTTCCTAAATTTGTTCATTTACCAATTATTAAAAAAGATAAGGATTCTGATAAAAAATTAAGTAAAAGAGATGGCGATGCAACAGTGGATGCCTTAAAAGAAAAAGGTTATTTAAATAAAGCGATTATCAACATGTTAGCATTAACTGGGTGGAGTCCTGGTAATGAACAAGAAATATTTAATTTAGAAGGTTTAATTAAGGCTTTTAAAATTGAAGGAATAGGAAAGGGAAATGCCATTTTTGATATTAATAAATTAAACTGGTTTAATAATTATTATATAAGACAATTATCAGTAGAAGAATTATATAATTTTACGATCCCTTATTTAAGTAATAAATATGATATAAGTAATAAAAGTGAGGACTGGCTTAAAGAATTAGTTACTATTTATCAAGAACAATTAGCATATGGGGCAGAAATAGTTGAATTAACCAAGATTTTTTTCGAACAAGAAATAGCATTAGATAAAGAAGCTCAGGCATTAATTTCTGAAAAAGAAGCTATTATAAATCTTCAAACTTTTAAAAAAGAAGTACAAAATATTACTGTATGGAATGTTGATAATATCATAAAAGCCTTAAATAATACGAAAGACCAAACAGGTATCAAAGGCAAAATGTTATATATGCCGATTCGGGTTAAGGTATCAGGCGCCATGCATGGACCAGAATTACCACAAACAA
>JAQUEG010000044.1 GCA_028685275.1 Bacilli bacterium | reverse complement strand
ATTTCCAACTAACTGGTGTGATATAATTAATTTGTAGGAGGGAGTAATTATGAAAAAAAAGTTAATATATTTTTTACTTATAATTGTTACCTTTTTTATGGGAGCTGCATCAAATTTTATTTTATTTGAATATTATTATAAACCTACTACCGAAACAATTAACAAAACTATTAATGAAATAAAAGTAGAGGAAACATTAATAGAGGAAGCAATTGATAAAATATATGATAGTGTTGTAGTAGTTGAAACTATTCGCAATAATAAGATTGTTGCTAGTGGAACTGGTTTTATTTATAAGGTTGATAATAAAAAGGGGTATATAATTACTAATCATCATGTTATTAGTGGTGGTAATGCAGTTGAAATAATTTTTTCCGGAGGGAAAAGGGCGGAAGCTACTATTTTAGGTAGTGATGTTTATGCTGATATAGCAGTATTAGGTATTGATAAAAATAATGTAACAACAATTGCGGAAATTGGAACAGCTAAAGATTTAAAAATAGGTAGCACTGTTTTTGCGATTGGTGCACCAGTAGGTGCTGAATATGGTGGAACAGTTACTAGAGGGATTATATCTGGGAATGAGCGGTTAGTAGCAACCAGTCTTAGTGGCTCATCTTCTAATGATTGGTTAATGCGTGTTGTTCAAACTGATGCTGCAATTAACCCAGGTAATAGTGGCGGTCCTTTAGTTAATATTGCTGGTCAAGTAATTGGTGTTAATTCATTAAAACTAGTTGATGAAAAAATTGAAGGAATAGGATTTGCCATCCCTATTGATGATGCAATGAAATATGTAACTCATTTAGAAAAAGGAGAAGCCATTAATCGACCATTTTTAGGCGTTCAATTATTAGATGTAACTGAAACGTTTGCTTTGTTTTATAATAACATTGATATAGATGATGATATTGAAGTGGGAGCAGTTATTCAAGATGTAGTAAAAGATTCAGCTGCTGATAAAGCTAAACTAAAAAAAGGTGATGTTATTATTAAAATGGATGATAAAATGATAAATAATAAAGCCGAGTTAAGATATCAATTATATAATTGTGATGTTGGTGATAAAATTAAGGTAACATATTACCGCGATAAAAAAATTAATACCGTTCAAGTAACATTAGATAAATTAGAAGAAGAGTAATCTTCTTTTTTTTATGTCAAAAATCTAGGTGTTGAATAAAATAGTATGAGGAGGGATACTTATGATAGTAATAGATCCTGGCCATGGTGGATCAGATCCCGGAGCAATATCAGGGGATATTGTAGAAAAAGATTATACGTTATTAATATCGCAATATCAATATGATCGGTTTAAAGAATTAGGAGTACCAGTAGTAATGACTAGATATACGGATGAAACTTTAACACCAAATGAGCGTGTACAAAGGGTTTTAAATGCTTTTGGGGATCGCCCTGATGTAGTTGTTATATCTAATCATCTTAATGCTACTGGCGGACAAGGAGCGGAAGTAATATATGCCTTAAGAAACAATGACCGTTTAGCAACATTAATTTTAAATGAAATAGCTAAAGAAGGACAAATAATAAGAGATGCTTATCAAAGACGGTTACCAGCTGATACAGCAAAAGATTATTATTTTATTCATCGTAATACTGGTATTACTGAACCAGTTATTGTTGAGTATGCCTTTGCTGATGGTCCAACTTCAGAACAAAATCAAATTCGTAATAATTGGACCAATTTAGCAGAGGCGGTAGTACGGGCAGTTAGTATATATAAAAATTTACCTTATGATGTAATAGGAGACGAGGAAATATATGTAGTCCAAAAAGGTGATACATTATATTCGATAGCTAGACGTTTTAATGTTTCGATTGAGGCGCTTAAAACAGCTAATAATTTAACTAATGATGCTTTAAGTGTAGGTCAACGATTAACAATTCCCGGCTTAGTATCACCGCCATTTATGGAAGTAACTTATGTAGTTCAAAAAGGTGATAATTTATACTCAATCGCCCAACGATACAATACTACTGTTAGTGAAATAATGTCATTAAATAATTTAACATCAAGTGCTTTAAGTGTAGGTCAAATATTAACAATTCCATCAGAATCACCGGTAACCCCACCAGTTGAACCCTCACCACCTAATATTTATACGGTTAGAGTTGGTGATAATTTATATGCAATTGCTCGTCAATTTGGGACTACTGTCCAAATATTAAGAGATATAAATAATTTAACTTCTGATTTTCTTACCCCAGGGCAAATAATACAATTACCAGAACCAACTGCCCCACCAATTGTTCCAGAAGAACCAACAGTTCCCCCATCAACTGTTACATATGTGGTTAAAGCTGGCGATAATTTATATGCAATTGCTCAAAACTATGGAACAACTGTTAGTGAAATAATGTCACTAAATAATTTAACATCAAATGCTTTAAGCATTGGTCAACAATTACAAATTCCAATTCAAGCAACTGATACAGAAACTATAACTTATACTGTTCAACGTGGTGACAGTCTTTGGAGTATTGCCCAAAACTTTAATACAAGTGTTCAAACTTTAAGGACTTTAAATGGTTTAACAACTGATTTATTAGATGTTGGTCAACAATTATTAGTGCCTATTTCTAGTAACGTTAGACAAGAGGAACCTTTGCCAACTGATGGAATAAGTCCAATTGTACCATTACCAAATATAGTTCGTTATACGGTTCAACGTGGTGATTCTTTAGCGACTATTGCTGAACGCTTTGGAACAACTGTTGATTCAATTCAATCATTAAATGATTTAGAAACGGATATTTTAAGAGTAGGTCAATTAATATTAGTACCAACTGAACCTATTACTGAATTAATAGCTTCTAAACCAAACATTATTAACTATAAAGTAAAAAAAGGTGATAGTCTTTGGAGTATCGCTCGAAAATATGGGATAACAGTTAATGAAATAAAAGAATTAAATGATTTAACGTCTAATTTAATTAATGTTAATCAAGAATTATTAATACCAATTTCACAGCCAATTACGCCACCTCCAGGAACAACAATATATGTTGCGCAAAAAGGCGATACCCTATGGAGCATTGCTAAACGTTTTCAAACTAGTGTTTCTGTTTTAAGAGCATTAAATGATTTGGAAACGGATGTTATTGCTATAGGCCAAATATTATTTATCCCACTAGAAGAAGAAAATGAAAATAGGGATTTAAATATAGAAGGAGGAGCATTAAAAATGCTATATAGGCAAGAAAACGAAGGTATACCGGTAATTATCAGGTATACTGTAAAAAGAGGCGATACTTTAACGAGTATTGCTAATAATTATGGTACAGCAGTAGATATATTAATGAATATTAATAATTTAACAACTGATTTGTTACGTGTTGGTCAAGAATTGTTAGTGCCGCAATCGCCAATTACTGGTGAAATGCCAACCAAACCGACTGTTGCTATTTATCGAGTACAACGCGGTGATACTTTATGGAGTATTGCACGTCAATTTGGTACGACTATCGCTGTTGTTAAAGAATTAAATAATTTGCAAAATAATTTGATTAGAGTTAACCAGGAACTTTTGGTACCAATCACGATGCCATTAACAGTTCCCTCAGGGACTACTACTTATATTGTAAAAACAGGCGATACCTTATACTCAATTGCTCAGCAGCATCAAATAACAGTTGAAAGATTAAAGGAATTAAATGAAATAACTGAGGATCTAATTAGAGTAGGTCAAATTCTATTAGTACCATTAACCTAAAAACAAGGACAATGAGTCCTTGTTTTTAAATTATAGATAAATAGCCGGCGACTTAATATTATTTTGTTATTAAGCACATATAATATATTAACTATATTTTTTAACTGCACTTAATACCAAAGTGACAATAAGTAAAAGAAGAATTATTTTGGAAAAAGTAAAAATTTGTTTTGGACAAGCAATGTTATATGAAAAAAAGGATTTAAAGGGGGGGGATTTATTTAAAGCAATTATCAAGTAGTGTATCCAAAATTGAAAAATATTAGACTTAGTTATTCATATAAGTTATAATGTTATTGATATAATATAATTTAACAAATTACTAAAAAAGGACTTGAATTACTAGAAATTTATAATGATACACATTATTTTTATTCAAAAATATATTAATATAATTTAAGCAATGCAAACATAATTGAGGTAAAGTGTTTTTTACAAGAATGATATACTGAACATTTTTTTCTAAGATTAATTTTTATAATGAAGATGGCGAAAATGAAAAACTATCTGACAGTACTTGTTTAGTAGTAATTTAAAAAGAAATTAGTAGTAAATAGAAAGGATGATATAATGCTAAATATAGAAGGTTTAACAGAAAAAGAGTTTTTAGAAAAATATGATCCTAGTCAATTTGAACATCCATCATATACAGTTGATGATTTACTTTTTGCAATTGAAGAAAAACAAAGCAATGATGTTCGAAAGTTAAATAGAAAGAAATTACAGGTATTATTACTAAAACGAACTAATCATCCCTATATTAATACATGGTGTTTACCAGGAGTATTTATTAAAATGGATGAATCATTAGAAGAAGCAAGCTTAAGAGCTTTAAAAGAAAAAACTGATTTTAAAAACATATATTTAGAACAATTATATACATATGGTGAAGTTAATCGTGATAAAAGAACACGTGTTATTACTACTACTTATTTAGGGTTAATTGATAAAAATCAAAGTCAAATTAAGGAAACTTTTGTTAATGAAGAAACGAAATGGTTTGATTTTAAAATTAATACGATTAGTATGAAAAAAGAAAAAATAGATAATGGCGTAAAACAAATATTAGAATATAAAATAATTTTAAGTAATGAAGAAATAATTCTAGATAATATAATTCAAGTGATTATTAATACAGTAAACAAAATAACTACTAAAGAAGTAAAGATTGTAAAAAATGATAATATTGGTTTTGATCATTTAAAAATAATATACTGTGGAATTGAAAGAATTAGGAATAAAATTGAGTACAGTGATATTGCTTTTAGTCTATTACCAGATAAATTTACTATAGCAGAATTACAACAAGTATATGAATTGATATTAAATAAAAAGTTTACAAAAGCTAATTTTCAAAGAAAAATAGGGAATCGTATTAAACCAATTGATGAATACCGATTAGGTGGCTTTAGACCAGCTAAATTATATATATATCAAAAATAATAAAACAAGGTTATTAGTAACCTTGTTTTAATATAGTTCGGGACAGGCACCAGGAGCTGGAACATAAAAGCAATGACTTTTATAGCGACCAGAATTACGTTGATTAAACCAAAAACTACGACACTGTTCACCGGTAGCAGGAGCATAAAACCATAAGGCATGTGTAGAAGGATGGAATGTTTCCCCACGAATTACTCTTTCTGCTAATCTTTTTTCTAATGAAGTAGAATAACCAAAAAAAAGGGGGCTATCTTTCCCAGTAAAACCACCAGGTGTTTGATACAGCATTTCCGAAATTGTACGAATATTAATAAAATCTAAGCAATTTCCAACAATACGGTTAATACCAACATTCCCAACCATTAACATTCCTAAATTACCTTCACCAACTGCTTCAGCACGCATAAGTCTAGCTAATAAATCAATATCTTTAGTTGTATGAGCAACGACAGTCATAATTATCACCTATCTAAGTATATGATTTTATTATAAAATAATTATTGAAAAAACTTATTAATTATGATATTATAAAAACACGTTTATGAATTAGGGGCATAGTTAAATGGTATAATGACGGTCTCCAAAACCGTGGTTGGGGGTTCGATTCCCTCTGCCCCTGCCAGTTGAAAATCGGCCGTTTAGCCTTATAACTAAACGGTTTTTCTTTTTTTAGTTTATGCAAAAAGACCCACATACTAATGAAATTATAATGGGGAATGCCCGTCTTATCGGAATTTCATCGGAATTTCATCGGAATTTCGTCGGATTTTCATCGGATTTCTATCGGAATTCTGTCGGAAAACTTAAGTAACACAAATAGCTTGTCAAGTGCTATAATGTGATAAAGTAACAAAATTGTAAGTATTTTGAGATGAAAATATTTCTTTTTATTTGCTTTTGCTATAAAATACTTGATTTTTACATTAATTTCCATTATTATATAAAACAATTTATAGCA
>JAQUEG010000043.1 GCA_028685275.1 Bacilli bacterium | reverse complement strand
CTTGATACGATCGAAGTATTGATTGCCGAAGCGGGGTTTGCATTGAGCGATATTTCTTTGGCAACGGCGTTTTTGAAGGATGAAAAAAATTTGTCTCTATTCCTGCGAATTATGGAGGAGCGCGGACTCTCTGATTTGCCGATGGTGATCTGCAAGGCAGACGTTTGCCGCGATGATCTTCTCTTTGAGCTGGATGGAATCGCAGGCAAAAATCTTTAAAGAGTCGGCGCCGGCAGGCTTTGGCGGAGCGAGCAGCTCTGCCAAGTCTTGCATCCGGGCCGTCCTATCCATAAAATGAGTGAGTTATGCTGGTTGTACATGTTCATGTAAAGGTGAAGCCCGATTGTGTGGAGCGCTTCATTCAAGCTTCATTGGAAAATGCAGCACAGAGTATTCAGGAGCCGGGGATTGCCCGCTTTGACCTGGTGCAGAGCCAGGAAGAGCCAACGGAGTTTGTGCTGGAGGAGGTCTACCGCACACCGGAGGCGACTCTGGCACACAAGAAAACTGCCCACTATGCCAAGTGGCGCGATGCCGTCGCCGATATGATGGAGAAGCCCCGTTACAGCAGGAAGTTTACGCAACTCTCCTAAAAGGCGCGGAATGTTGAACGAGGCTTTTGAATTTGCGACAGCAACGAGGATCATCTTTGGCTGTGGCAAGGTGAAGGAGTTGCCTGGGCTGCTCAAGCCTTTCGGCAAAAGGATTCTGCTGGTCACGGGAGCCCACCCCGAACGCCACAAAAGGCTGAAAAGCTTGTTGGAGGAGGCCGGACTTGTGGTGGAACTGCAAAGCGTCAGCGGTGAGCCAACGGTTGCAAAGGTGAACGAGATTGCGGAGTTTCTCCTGAGGCGGCAATGTGATGCGGTTGTGGGGATTGGTGGTGGCAGTGTGCTCGACGCGGCCAAGGCGGCCGCCGGACTTGCCAATAACCCGGGCGAGCTTATGGATTACCTGGAGGGAGTGGGCAAAGGCAAGGTGCTGCCGTGCCGCTCTCTGCCTTACGTTGCGGTGCCAACGACTGCCGGCACCGGCTCGGAGGTCACGAAAAATGCGGTGATCGGTGTCCCCGAGGCATCAGTCAAAGTGAGTTTTCGCTCTCCCTATCTGCTTCCGACAATAGCGCTGGTGGACCCGGAGCTGACTCTGGATGCCCCACCGGAGGTTTCAGTAAATTGCGCTTTCGATGCTTTGAGCCATTTACTGGAGGCCTATCTTTCAAACAGGGCGACCCCGATGACCGACGCGGTATGTCGCGAAGGGCTCTCGCGATTGGGCGGAGGCGTGCTGATGGCCTACTGGATGAAGCCTGACCACCTGCCTTCTCGCATACAGGTTTCTCTGGCAAGTCTTCTGGGTGGTCTGGCTCTGGCCAATGGCGGACTGGGAGCTGTCCATGGCTTTGCCGGTATGCTGGGAGGAATGATTGGCGCACCGCATGGAGCTGTTTGTGCTGCGCTTTTGGCACCTGTGCTCAGAATGAACTATAAGCGAGCCGGTGAGGGAAGGGATAAGGAATCGCAGCGACTCTTGGGGCGTATCAGTGAGGTTTCGTTGATGCTTTCCCGAGATGTTGCGGCCAGGCCTGAAAGCGCCATCGAAATTATTGAAAAGATGGCCCAGACTCAAAATGTTGCCAGACTAAGTAAACTGGGTTTGAAAAAGGAGCAATTTAGCGCAGTTGTGGAAAAAGCATCCAGAGCAAGCAGCATGAAAGGAAACCCCTTCGTGCTGAGCGCTGAAGAGCTGACCCAGATACTTCTGGATGCTTTTTAACCAAAGGAGCGCCGAGCGCCCGGGTTAGAGACCTTGCGGATTGAGCACCAGAGAAATAGCGCGGACCAAATCAGCTTCCTCTTCTGTTACCTGCTCATTGGTGGAGGCGACAACGACGTTGCAGGCTTCCAGGAGAAGCTTCTTGGCTGCCGTAGAGGCATCTGTAGCGATTTTTTCCAACGCGTTGTCCAGCACTTCATAATTGGGGTTTTCCAAAAGCTGCAGAGCGAGCCCGCCTGAGTTCAGATGGCCGGCTCCCTTGTTAAAGGCGGCAATCACTTCCTGCGGGTCATCAGTCTCGGTCTGGGCCAGGATAGATAAAACGGTGCTGACTTCCTCCTTCAATGATTCGATGCCGGTGTGGCCCTGGCGCTGGCGCTGTGGAAAAAAGTGGCCCTTTAAATTATGCTCAATGTTTTTGAGGACACAGAATTCAAAGAGGTCCACCTCCTGGTTTGCATAAACCAGCTCCCTCAAGAGCCGGTTGAAGGAGGCAAACTGCTCGGGTGACATCTGCCTCAGTGGTGGCGTGCAGAGACTCACGAGAGCCAGCTTCTGGGAGCGTGAGAGCTGGCGAAGCTCTCTGGTCGTGCGGATGCACTCGCGCGCGATCTGTTCACCATAGGTCTTCTTGATTTGCTCAAACTGAGCTTCCTGGATTGCCGGATGCTCGTCCAGCAGGGTGGAGTAAATCAGAACGATGGCACCCAGAGGGTCCGAGCATCTATTGCGAAGAGCAGGCGGCAGAGTTTCCAAAACCTGATGGGCCTCCTGCGCCGTTTCATAGCCGCCAGAGAGGGCAGCCAGCGGGACGCGGGGGAATATCCGAGGTGGCGTTTTTTTCGCAGGCGGCTGGGGTTCTTCTCTGGTTTGTGAAGCGAGAGATTTAAGCGAGAGCTTGGAGAAATCTCCGTCAAAGGAGGGATCCAGAAGCTGGATTCGCTTTGCCAAAGGCGGATGTGTGGCGAAGATATTACTCCAGAAACCTTTAATACCGGTAGCAAAGAAAAGATGAGCGGCTTCCTCTGCATGCGGAGACTTGATATAGGAGCGAGTGGAAATAATACCTATTTTTTTCAAAGCGTTGGCAAGTCCCTGCGGATTGCGCGTGAACTGTACAGCCGAGGCATCGGCCAGGTGCTCTCGCTGGCGCGAGACTGCCGATTGAATCAGACGGCCAAAGAAAACGCTGATCCAGCCGACCAGAATCAAGAGCAGGCCGATCAGGGGCAGAGCGGATTCCGCTTTGCCGTTACGGCTGCGGCCGGAGGGCCCAGCATAAAGGAAAATACGGCCAATTACGGTGAGGAAGAGCAGACCGAAAATGAGTGAGATAAGACGAATATTGAGCTTCATATCGCCATTCAAAA
Source organism: Bacilli bacterium (assembly GCA_028685275.1). Lineage (GTDB taxonomy): Bacteria > Bacillota_I > Bacilli_A > RF39 > UBA660 > SKGN01. The sequence continues at coordinate 3,254 of JAQUEG010000043.1, read as the reverse complement.
TATGACTGAACTCGTGTGCAATGACTCCCTGGAGCTCTTCACGGTTCAGGTTCTGTATGGTGCCGCGGGTGACACCAATGGCGGCATCCGCGGGGGAGTAGCCTGCTGCAAAAGCATTGATACTCAGCTCGTGGTCCAGAACATAAATTTCCGGAACCGGCACGCCGGAGGCGATGGCCATCTCTTCCACCACGTTGCGCAGCTTGCGCTCATCAGGATCGCTGGGGTGGGGTGGAACAAGACGCCCGCCCAAAGCCACGGCTACCGCTTTACCACCATGGGAAAGCTGAAAAACTTTGAAAAGGGCGGCGATGAAAACAGCACCGGTGACCAGAAGAAAAATGAGCAGGAAAAGGGTTGGATCAAAACTGCCTGTTCCCAACGCCGCCAGGAGATAAAGCAAAGCGGCCGTGGAGAAGACGCCCAAGCCGAATAAAACTAACATGCGCCGCGTGTTTCGCCGCGCCGTATTCTGCCGATAAATAAAATTTGTAGCCTCGCTGCCCATATGGTTAAGAATAGCTTTTCTTTCTTTTTTTGCCAAGAGGGGATGTGAGAAAAGAGTGGCTGAAAAACAAAAAAGGCACCCGTAAGGATGCCTTTTGAAACTTAAGTAATTCGTACCAGCTTAGCGCTTGGCAAAAGGAATTACGATGCGGTTGTACTGACTGTCCGTCTGACGGAGCTGATCGCTCAGTCTGGCTTCGGTGTACTGTTGCACAGAACCGTCACCCAGGACAACGTTACCATTGTTCTGGTGGATATTCTCACCCCAGCGCGGTCTCTGGCCACTTGTCTGGTAGAGAGTGTTGGTTCCAGAACCGAGCATCAGCATGAAGGAGGTCGTGCTGTTGGTGCTCTGAGCTACCGTGGGGACGACCACGTTGCGGTCACCGAAGAGCAGAGTCTGCGGATAGACTTCGCTGGCGTCCACACCAATGAAATAAGATACATAGTACTTATTATTGGCATCGGTGGGGCTCATGTAGAAATCGGTAAAGTTCTTAATTTTGCCACCGCTCATTGTTTCAGAATCCGAGGGACAACGGACCAGCTTAACATCAGCCAATTCATTGCTCATCACGGCATAGTGCAGCCACTGACCGTTTGCAGCAGGAATGGTGAGTTTGGCACCAGAGGCATTGGTCGGGTTCGTGATACCGGATGCAGCACCTGTGAGAGCGCCGAATCTCGGCTGGCTGGCATCCTGGTTGCCCAGGGTGGTCATTGTAGTGGAGACCACTTCAAGGCTACCGCCGTCTTGCGCGGAGACTTCCCAAGGGAAACGGTCTTCATTATCCAAAGCATAGGTGCGAGTGCCCAGGCCCATCTGCTTTAAGTTACCGGTACAAGCTATGCGTTGAGCTCTAGCTTTGGCTTTGGCCAATGCAGGCAGGAGCATATGTATCTTTCTTTTTCATAGTCATGATATGCCCTCTTTTCTCGTGGGGAAGCCTCTCTTGCCGATATCAGCTCTTCGGTGTCAGTAGAGACTTTAGAACAATCAAAGAGCCCCCATGCCGCCCAAGACATTGAAACCTTGTCTCTTGTTGATTCGAGTGTTCCCAGTCAACCCTTTCCAGCAAGTAAGGATCTTTAAACACATCAAGGATCTCTTCGAATGAGAACCCGTGTTTCAGCTTGTTTCTTTTACTCTTTTCAGGATCCCAAGCGTACATGAACACTCCTATATATCTACATAGTATTATATAGACAATTTTGTAGGTGTCTAGTTCGATGACCATCCTCTTGAAGCCGAGATGAATGGTTTATCACTGCTTTGTTTTTCATGAGAAGCAGACAGCCGTTGCCAGCACGAGTGGGAGCAAATGCCATCCTTTGCATCCAAGCCAAAGCCTTGCTGGGTAATCCTTATCGTCCGTTGACGTAGTACACCGTCGGGATGATATCCTCATAGGTCCCATCATCCTTGGCAAAACCCTCTCTGATGGTTCCCAACTTCTGAAAGCCCAAGCTCTCATACAGCGTGATGGCCGCAGTATTGGAAGCTACCACCGCATTGAACTGGAGGATGCGAAAGCCACGGAGGGGAAGCTGGGCCAGGCTGTGCTCCACCAGGAGCCTGCCCACGCCCTTTCCCCTGCTTGCCTGGCATACCGCGTAGGAAGCGTTGGCGATGTGGCCTACCCTCCCGACATTGTTGGGATGGAGGATGTACAAACCCAGGACTTCTTCCTGGTCAACGGCAACTGCACAGAAAGTTTGCGATGCAAAGAAATGCTCTCCTGAATTGCAATCGAGCAGATCTGTTTGGGGAAAGGCGTTGCCCTTCCCTACTACCTCATTCCAGATGGAAATCATCCGATCCAGATCCTTGCTTTTGTAGTCCCGTACTTACATGCATGCAGTCTAGCACACCAAGCCTTGCCTTGCATCGCTCATTTGCGATAGGCTTTCGGCACATAGCGTTTGGAGGCTCCTCATGTCGCATTGCACCTTGTTCTGTACCTATGCTCTTGCCAAGACCTTGTCAGATCTTGTCCTTCCATCCTGTATCGGAAGGTGTGTGATTTCCCCTGCACAAGAAGAGACGGTACTGGCAAAAGCACTGTGTGAAACCAATGTCCTGTTTTCCCTGACCAAGGAACAAGAGAAGCAAGCCATGCTTGCTTCCTCTTCTGATTTCCATCTTGATGAGAAAGGAAGGCTGAGCTTTTTGTGCAAGCTGGACAGCTCTGAAAATCCGCTGCAAACCCTGTACTTTCATACCACAGAGGATGCACTGGCTTTCATCGCCGAGTATTCTGAGCCCCAGAAGCAGATCCCTCTCCTGATCGATTCGTATTCCTCCCTGCTCAAGGAGGGCAAGCTGGTGGCTTTCCCCACCGAGACCGTCTACGGTCTGGGTGCCGATGCCACCAATGAGGAAGCGGTAAAGCGCATCTTCTCCGCAAAGCAGAGACCCTTCTTCGACCCCCTGATCGTCCATATCGCTGACCTTTCCCAACTGGATGGCTTGGCCGTTGACGTCAGTGAGCAAGCCTACACCCTGATGAGGACCTTCTGGCCGGGCCCCTTGACCCTGGTGCTGAAAAAGAGTGCACTCGTCCCCTCCATCGTAACAGCAGGCAGCGAAACCGTTGCGATCCGCATGCCTTCCAATCCCCTGGCACTCAGCCTGATCAAGGCAAGCGGCCTCCCCATAGCAGCCCCCAGCGCCAACCGTTTCGGCTACACCAGCCCGACCACCGCAGCCCATGTGAAAGAACAATTGGGGGAGAGGATCGAGGCGG
>JAQUEG010000042.1 GCA_028685275.1 Bacilli bacterium | reverse complement strand
ACTTGGAGTAATGATCTTGTAGTTGATCCTAGTAGTGAGTATTTAATTTTTAAAGATAAGATATTTAAACCATCTAAAGTTGAACATGGGTTTGGTTATACTAATTATTATGGTGAACTTGATAATATAGATATTATGATTACGGTGTTTGTTTCCTTAACTGAATCAATAAAATATTATTTAGTTAATGTTACTAATAATAATGAATCAGAACCAATTGATGTTAAATTAATAACTCATTTAGTATTAGGTGTATCAGAAGAAAAAACGGCTCGTTATTTAGTTTCAAATTATGATCAAAAGCAAAATATGTTATTTACTAAAAATATTTATAGTAATCATTTTGCTGATGTTAATACATTCTTAACTGCTACTGAATTAATAAGTGATTATGATTTTAATGATAATAATAAACGAATGATTAGTTTTAATATTAGTTTAAATAAAGGTACTACTAAAACTTTTGCTTTTATGTTAGGTTGTACAAAAGAAGAAAATAATTTAGAAAAATTTAATGATTTAAATAAAGTACAAATGGCATATAAAGAAGTAATTAATTATTGGGATGAAAAATTAAGTAGTTTAGTAGTTGAAACACCTGATCAAGGCTTTAATTATGTTCTTAATGGTTGGTATTTATATCAAACCCTTGCTTCTCGTTTATATGCGCGATCTGGATTTTATCAAGCGGGAGGGGCACTTGGTTTCCGTGATCAATTACAAGATGTTTTAAGTGTTATGTATACTGATTCTGAATATGCGAAAGCCCAAATCTTAAAGCATGCTAAACATCAATTTAAAGAAGGAGATGTTTTACATTGGTGGCATGAAGAAACTGGTAATGGCATTAGAACTGAATTTTCTGATGATTATTTATGGTTAGTGTATGTTACTTCTGAATATTTAAAAATAACTGGTGATAAAGCGATATTAAAGGAACAAGTACCATTTGTTAATGGCGAGTTATTAGGCGAAAATGAATCAGAAAAAGGAATGAATTTTTATTACACAGTGGAGACGGAAACACTTTATGAACATTTAAAATTATGTATTGATAAAACACTTAATCAATTTGGGATCCATGGTATACCATTAATGGGTAGTGGTGATTGGAATGATGGTATGAATCGAGTTGGTCATAAGGGGCGTGGTGAAAGTGTATTTATGGGTTTCTTTGTTTATGACTTACTTAAGCGAATGGCGATTATTAGTAAAGATTATGATGATGAAGAGTTTGCTCAAAAATGTTTAGATAAAACCGAAGATTTAAAAACAGCATTACACCAAAATGCTTGGGATGGTGCTTGGTATTTAAGAGCTTTCTTTGATAATGGAGTTTCTTTAGGTTCTCGTAATAATCGTGAATGTCAAATTGATTTATTAAGTCAAAGTTGGAGTATTTTAAGTGAAGTAGCAACTGATAAACAACGTCAATCAATTCATCAAGAAGTTAATAATCATTTAATTGATAAAGAACATAAAATTATTAAATTATTAAACCCACCATTTAAATATATGCGTAATAATCCTGGTTATATTAAACATTATATAGAGGGTGTTAGAGAAAATGGAGGTCAATATACTCATGCCGCCTTATGGTATATTATGGCTTTATTACGCGATAATCAATTTGATTTAGGTTATGAATATTATCAAATGCTTAATCCAATTAATCATACTTTAAATAATAATGATGTTAATATTTATAAAACAGAACCATATGTGATGGCAGCTGATGTATATTCTAATATTGGGCATCCTGGTCGTGGTGGTTGGACTTGGTATACTGGTTCTGCTAGTTGGGCTTATAAAGTAGGAATAGAAGAAATATTAGGCTTTAAAAAGGAAGGAGACACCTTAAAGATAGAACCTAAAATACCAACTAATTGGTCTCATTTTACAATACAATATCGTTATTTAAATACTAATTATAAAATAAAAGTTAACAAGCAAAAAATAACTGGTAATATTAAATTAACTCTTGATAATAAAGAAGTAAAGGACAATTTTATTAAGTTAATTAATGATCAGAAAGACCATGAAATAATAGTAGATATATTGGAGGAATAAGATGGAATTTGATTTTGAAACTTATATGCAAGAATTTATTAGTAAAGAAGATTTAAATGTTTATAATTATGATATAAATCAATTAAAAGCTTATTTAAATAAGGATAAACCAATGATGGGTTGGTATGATTTAGATACTTTATTTGATGAATCATTAATTAAAGAAATTGAACAAACTGCTGATTATATTCGTAATAATTGTGATGTTTTCTTAGTACTAGGTATTGGTGGTTCCTATTTAGGGGCTTTAACGGTAATTGAAGCACTTAATCCTTATTTTTATAATCAAGTAAAGAAACCAGAAATTTATTTTATAGGGACTAATTTAAGTGCTGATTATTATCATGATTTAATTGAAATAATTAAAGATAAAGAAATTATCGTCAATGTTATTTCTAAATCAGGTACTACCTTAGAAGTTTCAATTGCGTATCAATTAATTATGAATTTAATGAAAGAAAAATATGCTGAAAATGAATTAAAGAAGCGTCTTATTATTACTACTGATGTGGTTAAGGGAAAATTAAGAGAAGAAGTTAATAAATATGGTTATAAATCATTTATTGTACCCGATAATATCGGTGGTCGTTATTCGGTTTTTACCCCAGTCGGATTATTACCAATTGCGGTTAGTAACATTAATATTAGACAATTAGGTTTCGGTGCAAAGCAAGCTAGTTTAAATCTTAATAATCCGATTAAATATGCAGTTATTCGTGACATGATGGCTAAAAAGGGAAAATTAGTTGAAGCTTATACTGTATATGAACCTAAATTATATGCTTTAACTGAATGGTTAAAGCAATTATATGCTGAATCATTAGGTAAAGAAGGAAAAGGAACATTACCAATATCTTTAATTAATACTAGGGATTTACATTCACTTGGACAATTTATTCAACAGGGTAGTAAAATTTTATTGGAAACGGTTATTAATGTAAAAGAACCGCAAAATGATACGTTAATAGGAACTTATAATAAAACTCTTAGTCAAATTAATAATATTGCTATGCATGCTACAATTAAAGCTCATAACCAAGGACAAGTTCCTAATAATATTATTTCACTCCCTATTTTAAATGAAGTAAATATGGGTTATTTATTACAGTTCTTTATGATTTCTTGTGCATTAAATGGTTATTTAATGGGGGTTAATCCTTTTGATCAACCAGGAGTGGAAGATTATAAAAGAATTATAAATGAAACCCTTTAAATGATAAAAAACGAGAAAAAACAGCATTTTCGGCTATTTTTTGCATAAATATTGCTTAAACTATTGCATTTATTACGAAAACATGGTATTTTATATTTATAAGCATAGTATGTGCTTAATATTAGATATGGGAGGTAATGTAATGACAAAAGCAGAATTAGTAGAAGTAATGGCTAATCAAGCCGGACTTACTAAAGCTGATGCAGCACGTGCAGTTGATGCATTTATGACTGCAGTTACTGGAGCACTAAAGAAAGGGAATAAAGTTACATTAGTTGGCTTTGGAACTTTTGAAGCAAAAAAGAGACCTGCACGTATGGGTCGTAATCCAAAAACTGGAGTTGCAGTTAAGATTCCTGCAAGAAGAGTTGCAACATTCAAAGCTGGTAGCAAGTTAAAAGAATCTATTAATTAATTATTATTTTGTAGTAAATAAAAAGGATAACGTATAATAATGTTATCTTTTTTTATTATTATTATTAATCTTTCTTTTTTTTTGTTTTTCTTGTATAATTGTGGTGGTGAATTTAATGTTAAAAACAAGTTTGAAGTTATTACAGAAAATTGAAGATAATGGTTTTCAAGCATATATTGTTGGTGGTTTTGTTCGTGACTATTATTTAAAGAAAAGAAGTATCGATGTGGATATTTGTACTAATGCCACTCCTTATGATTTAAGTAAAATATTTAAAGAGGCATTATTACCTAATGAACAATATGGATCAGTAAGTTTGATTTATAAAAGAATTCGTTTTGAAATTACTACTTGGCGTAAAGAAATTAGATATGAGGATCGTAAACCAATAGAAATTGAATATATTAATGATTTAATTATGGATTTAAAAAGAAGAGATTTTACTATTAATACTCTTTGTATGAATAGTAAAGGCGAAATAATTGATGAATTAGATGGTATTCATGATATAGAAAATAAAATTATTCGGATTATTGAAGATCCTATTATTAAATTAAAAGAAGATCCATTAAGAATTTTAAGAGCGATTAGATTTGCTACTATTCTTGATTTTGCAATTGAACCCGCATTAAAAGAGGCAATTAAAAAGCAAGGATATATATTAAAAAAATTATCTTATACGCGCAAAAAAGAAGAATTAACGCGTATTTTTGCCAGTCCTAATGTTCAATATGGGATTAAATTAATGCAAGAATTAGGATTAGCAGAATATTTAGAATTACAAAATCTAGATAAAATAAAAATTGTTGATGATGTTTTAGGAATGTGGGCGCAAGTTGATGTTATGGACCTATATCCATTTAATAAAACTGAGCAAGAAATTATTAACAAAGTAAATAAAGTATTAACTTTATCGATTCTTAATTCTCATACGTTGTATAAATATGGTTTGTATATTACTAGTATTGCTGCTAATATTAAAGGAATCCCTAAATATAAAGTAGTTTCTATATATGATGGATTAAAAATTAAAAGTAGAAATGAAATTAAAATAACAGCACAGCAATTATGTGAACTTTTAAGGCGACCCCCTGGTAGATGGATAACCAAAATATATAATGAATTAGAAACCAAGATTATTAATAATGAATTAGAAAATGATGAACAAACCTTAAAAAATTATATTATAAATATGGATAAAATACATACTCTTGAATGAGGTGTATTTTTTTATGAAGAAAAAAATACTTATTTTCTTAATTGTGATTTTAATTATTATTATGCCACAAAGTAAAAGTATTCCAGCAGGAATAAATAAAATATATTTACAATTATTAGAAGATGAAATTGCAGTTATATTTATTAATGATAAACTAGATAATTATTTATTGATTTTAACGGAAGATGAACCAACTTTATTAGTATTAAATTATAATAATGGAACTATTTTAGAGCAAGCGTTAAAAAAGTTTAACTTCAATGAAATAACGGTTTTAACCCTTAGTAATATGTCATTAAATTTTAATTATAAACAAAAAATAACTTTAACTAATCATAAATATGAGTTAAATGATGTTATTTATCAAAATGAGCAACAAATTATTAATATAGAATATGAGGATTATAATTTTTGTGTATATTTAGGTTATAATAATGAACAATTAAGTAATTGTAATTATATTTATTATTATCAAAATAATAATATTTCTTTAAATAATCTTAATCGTTATACTTATGCCGTTTTTTATCGTTCGCTATATCCATTATCAACTTATTTTTTAGAAGAAGCCTATGAACGTTGGGTTGATACTTATATGATTCGTGATGAAGAGTTTTTAATAGTTAAAATTAAAAATAATAATTATGATGTTTTTTCTATACCAAATAATGAATAAAAATGTGATATAATAAAAATAGGAGTGATATTATGGATGCTAACAAATTAATAAATATTATGAAATCAGGTAGTATTAATGTACCACTTTTTTTAGTTCGTCATTACCAAGAAATTAATCTTGATGCGGAAGAATTAATTATTATATCTTATTTAGTAAACAAAAGTGATAAGTTTGATATAAATTATATGAGTAATGATTTAAATATTAGTGATAAACAATTATTACAAATTATTAATCAATTACAAGAAAAGGATCTTTTAAGTATTGAGGTTAATAAAAATGATAAGGGTATTATGGAAGAATATTTATCTTTTGATGTTTTATATAATAAATTAGCATTAATATTATTATCTACTTTAAATGATAAGAAATCAGAAGAAAGTAGTATTTTTCAATTGTTTGAAGAAGAATTTGTGCGTACTTTATCGCCAATTGAATATGAAATAATTAATGGTTGGTTAGAATCTAATTATAAGGAAGAAATCATTATAGCAGCTTTAAAGGAAGCGGTTTATAATGGAGCGAAGAATTTAAGATACATTGATCGGATTTTATTTGAATGGCATAAAAAAGGAATTAATAAATTAGAAGATATCGAAAAAGAGAAAGCACTATTTCGAAAACAAAAAAAGGAAAAAATTGAAATCCCCGATTATAATTGGTTAGAGGAAGAAGAATAAATAAATGAAGAATTAAAACTTCTTTTTCCTTTGCATATGAATATTTAAAAAGTAAATAATAATATAAAGACCAACTATAATGTGTCAATAGTAAATGGTTAAATTTATTTTTAAGTAAATTTCTACACAATAAAACCTGAGAAAAGGTCTCTAAAATTTTTCTCAGTATGAAGGACTAAATTATTCCTCACAGT
>JAQUEG010000041.1 GCA_028685275.1 Bacilli bacterium | reverse complement strand
AGCAATCAGACGTCGACTATTTACAAACTGCAGTAAAGGAAATTCAGGAACTGGTGAAGAGTGAAAACTGCCCCGGTGTGATTAATGCAAAAATCTGTAAGAGTTGTAGTTATTATGATTTTTGTTACGTAGGAGAGTGAAAATTGATAAATAATAAAGAAAGCTTATTGTAAAAATTTAAAAATATGAGAAGATATATTGCAAAATGCGACTTGTCGGGAATTCAGAATTTTATTTTTGATATACCTTCAAAAGGTGCAGCAAAAGAATTAAAACGACGTTCGGTGTATGTGTCACAATTAGCAGGAAAACTTGAAAAAAAACATGAAAAGTTTTTTGAACACGATGCTTTTAAAATTATTTATAATGGAGGAGGGAATTTCTTTTACGAGATAAAGACAAATAAAGATAAAGAAGAAATAACAGATTATTTGCTACATACAAGCAAAGCATATATTGAAAATCCTATTTATCCTTTTTTTGCTCTAACAGAATATTCTTCCACTTTTGAGAAAGCTATGCAAGAAGTCAACAGACAAATGTTGCTTGAGAAACAAAGACGATTATTGTTATTAGAACCTTTTGAAAGTAGATGGAAAGAGAAACTGCCGGATCTCAAAGATGGGCAAGGAATTAATTATCACTTTCCAAAAAAGGGAAATGGTCAGATTATGGATTTTGATGAAATCTCCAAAACAGGAAAAGGTGATGAAAAGTTAGCAGCTTTAAAGATAGATATTGATCATTTAGGGAAAGTTTTTAGAAATAAATCTGAACAGGATTATAATGTTCTGTCAAAAAACTTGGAGTTGTTTTTCAATCAAGGTCTATTGGATATTCTTCAAAAGAACTATTTTGAAAATCAAGTTTATGTTGTTTTTTCCGGCGGTGATGACTGTTTTTTAATCGGTACTTGGTCAGCAATTGTTGACTTGGCGGCACAAATTCATATTGAGTTTATTTCGCTCAATAAAAAACTAAGAAATGAAGTTTCTTCTTTAGAACAAGACTTAACTTTTTCAGCTGGTATCATCATTTTCCCCCCCAAATATCCTATGAAACAAATGGCAGAAGAAGTAGAGGAATTCTTGGCTCAAGCCAAAAATGAAGGAAGAAACAGGATTACTATCTTGGGACATTCCCTAACATGGCAGGAATATGAAAAGGTGTTATCTATAAAGAAACAACTATTTAAACTTGTGGACGAAAAAGGAGAGTCTAAAGCGTTTATTCAAAGAATCAAATCTTCTAAGATAGGATATGAAGCTTTACAAAATAGAATGGAACGTGGTAAAATTGAAATACCCAAAGTTTGGAGTTTGAAATACTACTTGAAAAATGTGCAGCGTGATAACAAAGATGAAGTAGAAAAAATATTTGACACTTATTCCTCAAGTCTTATTGATGCTTTTATGAATAAAGAAGATGCTACCAACCCAATGATATTTCCTATTGCAGCAAGATTAACAGAATTATTAATTAAAAACTAAACTTATGTCACATTCAAGAAATCAGCAAAGAAGAAGACATCCTAGTTCTTCTCATGAACCAAGACCAAATCCTTCCTTTTCGGAGTTAGGTGAAAACATGTACAAAAAGTATTTTAAAGATAGGAATGTCTCTATTTTAGAATATCAAGGAGGTGATAATATGGACGACTTTATTCAGCAAGTTGAAAAATTTGTGGTAGAGAAAGGAACACAATTGTCTAAAACGCAACTCCGTAATATTTACGATAAAATATTAAATGCTGATGACCTTATATCATTGAAAATGATTCGTCCACAATTAGCATATTTAGCTGGACGTGAGAATAATTATGGCAGTAAAGAACTTTTATCTTTTATAGATATACTGATTAAAGAAACATCTGTTGAAACTATTGAAAATTTTAAGCAGTTCATGCAAATGGTTGTTGCATATCACAAATTTCACGGAAAAAAACAATAATTATGAAACTTATTAATACGAAAAAAATAGAAGGAGTTATTACAATAGAAACGGGACTTCACATTGGAGGCGCTAAAAACTCATTGGATATTGGAGGTTTAGACACTCCAGTTATAAAAACTCCTGCTGGGGTTCCTTATATCCCAGGTAGTAGTTTGAAAGGCAAAATCCGCTCCTTATTAGCACTTAGTGAAGGATGTGCAGATATAAAAGAAGAATCAGAGTTGTTAAAAAAAATGTTCGGCTACACAGGAGATAATAACAATGATAAAACAGCACAAAAAACCCGACTTATTTTTCGAGATGCTCATTTGGACAAAGACCACTTTAAGAATGAGTTTGATGGAGCTGTATTGGAAACTCCATTCACAGAAAGTAAATACGAAAACACCATTGACCGTACGACTGGAAAGACAAAAGGAGGTGGGTTGCGGCAGTTGGAAAGAGTGCCTGTTGGCGCTCAGTTTAACTTTGAAGTTATTATTAATGCTTTCGACGGAGATGATCCGCAAGAAATGGAAGATGAGTTGCATAAAGGATTGAAAATGTTGGAAGACAATTATTTAGGCGGTAGTGGTACGCGTGGATATGGGAAAGTAAAGCTTGAAATAAAAGCTAAATCATAATGAAAAATTATATTTATTATCTCAAAACACCTCCAAACGGAAGGTTTCATTTTGGCAATGTAGATAGAGAAAGCAGTTTAAGCAGCTCTTCTGCTTATGCTTATTCGGATACTGTTTGGGGCGCCATTTTACATAATGCTTTTTTATTGAATAAAGAAAAAGCCATTCAGCTTGTAGAGAGTATTGAAAAAAATCAAATCAGCCTATCTTCTGCTTTCTTTTATCTGGAACAGAATGGCAAAAAAGTGATTTTTCTACCTAAATCGATAGTTTATAATGCAGTCATATCAAAGTCAGAAGGTTTAGATCCTAAAAAAGTAAAAAATGTAGAAATGTTGTCCAAAGGAGTATGGGAGTCCGGTTTCAGTGTGGAGGAGTGGTTTAATAAAGAAAAATGCCAACAGTTACAAAATGGCAAGTTTATTTGTTTAAAAGAAGAAGGGGATTTTGATAAGAACTTGAAAGTTTACACAAAATCAGTAACTCCCAAAAATCCGATATCATATACCGAAAATGTGGACAACGATCAGAAAATATATTACCAGACAGATGTCTTTCTTAGTGAGAACGATATATTTTCTTCGGGTTATTATTTTTTGGTGAAAGATTCTTTAGAGTCTGATTTGTCAGCATTTTTGGGAAAGTGCATTCAAAACATTGTCAAATTCGGTTTGGGCGGCGATAGAAGTACAGGAGCAGGTCAAATTCTCGAGATCAAAAAAGAAGATTTTGAATGGTCTATAAAGAACCCTTTGTTCTTTTCGAATCTTTCTTTACTGATACCTCAAGATAATGATTATCGCGAAGGTTATTATAAAATGATGTTACGAGGCGGACAGAACAGTAGTAAACACACAAATTTGTCTTATGTGCATTGTATTGCTGATGGAGGTATTTTTCCCAAAAAAATTAAAGGAGAAATAGTTGATATAGGTGTAAATAAATTAAAGATTGGGATGCCTTATTTCGCTCCAATATATTTAAAAAATATTGAATTATGATCACTTATAAAATAAAGGCAACTGTTGTAACTCCTATTTCAATAGGTGATGGAAGTCAATACTCACCATACAAAGATTATTTTATCTATAAAGGAAGAGTTTATTATGTAGATGAACAAAAAATAGGAGAACTATTAGCAAAAGACCATCAGTTAATGACTGAATATGTGGAAGGGGTAGCCAATATGGAAGGTAATCGGAGTCGATTTGATTTAAAGGATTTTATTCAAAATCGATTACAGATGGACGCTGAATTTTTAAATCGGAAAGAATTAGATTTCTATGGCAATGCTTTATCAAAATTACCTATTAATGGATTTGTCAAAAACCCTAATGGTTATCCTTATATTCCAGGAAGCAGTATAAAAGGAGCAATTAAAACCGCTTTAATCTATACAGATTTAGAGAAAGCAAGTGCAGGAGAAAAATGGAAAGAAGACTTTTTCAGAACTCTATCACGAATTGATTTTAACCGCAGTGTTAATGAACGTTTTTTACAGGGAAGACTTAAAAAACAGCTTGATGAATTAGAGTTTATGCTAAAGAGAAAAGCTGAAGAAAAAAGTAAATCGGGTTTTATTGAAAGGCTTGCTATTTCAGACAGTTCGATAATTGACAAAAACCAACTACAGATTATAGATTTGAAACGTACACAAATTCCTGTTCGACAGGAAGCGTTGAAAGTGAATACGAACTTTTACTTTACCTTCTCTTCTCCTAATGAGGAATGGGAATCTTTTGGAGAAAAGTTAAATCGATTTGCTTTCAATAATTTAAGTGATTATGAAGATAATCGAAAAGAGGTTTTTTCTCAAGTGGACAATGCTTTTAATAACAATCATGGTGAGGTTTTTTTACCATTAGGTTTTGGGAAAGGTATTTATTTAAACTCAATACTTATGTCCTTAAAGGATTATGCGTATGACAATGAAAGCATAAGATTGTTCGAGAATTATTTAAAAGTCCTTTCACCACGCACTAAAAAAATGAATATTTACTCCTTTCCTAATACATTTTTTAAAACTTATCAAGATAATCTTCCTTTAGGCTGGATTAAACTTGAAAAAATAGATTAAATATGGCAAGAAAAGTATTAATTAGCTTTATTGGCACGGGTCCAAGTACAAAACCGGAGAAATCTCTTAGAGAGTATAGAACTGCAAAATACAAGTATGGTTCAAAAATAAGGGAAACTACTTTTGTTGCATCTGCCCTAATGGAGTTTTTAGAATGCAAGACGATTTTTTTATTTGGAACAATGAAATCCATGTGGGAAGAAGTCTATCGTTATTATTGTGAAAGAAATAAGTTAGAGTTAGATGAAAGTTATTATTTTAATATTGCTGAGAAGTGTGGGGAAGAAGCAAGTAACCAAACATCTTTAACCAATGTAGATTTCAAAATAATCTCTGAGTCTATCGCAAACGATTCAATGGCAATACCAATCCCTTATGGTTTAGATCAGTCAGAAATAGAAAAAATATTCCAAATATTTACCGATATACTTAGTGACAACTTGAAAGATGGTGATGAAATCTATCTTGATATAACACATTCTTTTCGTTCCCTTCCTATTTATGCACAAACCACGATTTCTTTCTTAACAGACGTTTTAGGTAGAAATATATCTTTTAAAGGGATTTATTATGGTATGCTTGAAGTTAATAGTGAATTAGGTTATGCGCCTATTGTCGATTTATCTTATATGCTTGAGATTCAGAAGTTTACCAAAGGAGCTTATGCTTTTGAATATACAGGAAACGCTAATTTGCTTTATGAACTTTTAGTCAAGAAAAACAAAACAGTGTCTGAAAAGCTTAAAGATTTTACACAAGTAATAAGTCTTAATTTTATTCACGACTTAAAATCACAAATTTCGGTATTAACAACTTTGGGAGATGAAAATGATTATGAATTACCGGAAAAATTAATAGTTCCTGTGGCATTTAAGAAGTTTAGAAATTTTTTCAAAAATGCTACAACGCTTTCTGATTATCAGTTTTTATTGGCTAAATGGCATTATAATAAATCAGCATATGCCCTTTCTTATCTGTGTTTAGTTGAATCTATTATTTCTTTTTCTTTAGAAAGAAATAATAGAACAGAAGATGAGGTAAAAATTGAAAGAAAAAGAGATGCTGAGAAAGGAAGAATGTCAAAAGACTTATGCGAGATTTACGGACCAGCAAACCAATTTAGAAAAGTAATAGCACATGTAACGGAAGAGCAACAAGAGATTTATAAAGATGGTATTAGATATAATATTACACCGAATAATGCAATTCAAAATTTAAAAACATATATAAACGCTTTTGATAAAATCAGAAAAAAATGTTGATTAACTTTTCCAATCATCCTACATCCACTTGGTCAAAAAGACAAATGGAAACAGCTATTGCACAATTTGATGAAGTTGTTGATTTTCCGTTTCCTCAGATTGACCCTGAAAGTTCCACGGAACAAATAAAGATACTTGCACAGCAATTATTTGATGAGTTGATAGATAGCTATGATAAAGAAAATATTACTATTCATCTGATGGGAGAGTTGTCTATAGTATACCAATTAGTTAACCTGTTTAAGAAAGCAGATATTCCATGCGTAGTTTCTACAACAAAAAGAGAAGTGGAAGAGTTACCTGACGGTAGTATAAACTCTCTTTTTCGCTTTGTGAAATTCCGCGCCTATTATTAATTGCATATGAAAAAATCGTATTATCTTTTCAACCCCGGTCGCTTGAGCAGAAAGGACAACACTCTAAAGTTTGTTCCGGTAGATGAAGAGGGGAGAGCTGGAACGGCAAAATATCTTCCGGTAGTGGGCATCGAAAATCTTTTTTGTTTTGGCGCACTTGATGCGAATAGTTCCATGTATAATTTTTTGGGAAAAAACAAAATCTCCGTTC
>JAQUEG010000040.1 GCA_028685275.1 Bacilli bacterium | reverse complement strand
TAAATATAATGGTGCTTTAAATATCAATTTAAAAGCCTTTGATACTTATCGCAACACTTTTACGGAATATGGTTTAGGTGTTAAAACGGAAATTGACTTACCAATGGAAAGCCTTGGTTATAAAGGGGGTAGTAGTGTTCCAGGACATTTACTAGATTTTGCTATTGGTCAATATGATACTTATACTTCAATCCAATTATTACAATATATTAATACGATTGCTAATGATGGAGAAAGATTAAAATTAAATTTATTAAAAGCAGTACATAAACCAACTAATGAAGATAAGATTTCAGAATTATTATATGAAGTAAAACCAACTATCTTAAATAAAGTAACGATTGAAGAAAAACATTTAAAACGCATTCAAGAAGGTTTCAGGGCAGTAATGACTGGCATGTTAGGGCGTGGTATTATGGGAAATGTACCATATCCAGCTGGTAAGACAGGTACTTCCCAAAGTGCATATGATAGTGATGGTGATGGGATATTAGACAAGGATACAACGTCTAAAACCTTTGCGGGATATTTTCCTTATGATGATCCAACTATGAGTGTATTAGTAGTGACTCCTGATATTAGTCATCGTTATAAAGGTTCTTCATATAATACACCAATTATTAAACGAATTACGAAACGGGCAACCGAAAAATATTATGAGTTATATTTTAACAAAAAAACATTTCCTAAATAATTAAAATTAGGAAATGTTTTTATATAGATATTACTTAGCATTAAAATATACTTTTAACTAATACTTTCTCTAAATTATTTTCTTTTGTTTTCATTGGCTCTTTTTCTTCTAAATTATTAGAAGGCATATAATGAGAAATATCTCCTGGGCGTAAAATTTTATGAAAATATTCATCATAACATAAACCGCTGTTTTTTACTTTAGTAGCTAATTCTACTCCTAAATAACGAAAGTGCCCAGGTTTAAATTTATATTGCGTAAATTCTTCTTTTCCTCGCGGATATCTTAAGATAAATCCATACTCATGAGCATGAGCAACTAACCAATTATATTCTGCACTACCTTCAGTTATTGCAAGTTCAACTGCTAGTCCAATTTCATTTTCGCTATAATCAGGTCTCGCAATTTCTAAATCAACTTCTGCTTGTGATTTAGTTTTTAATGCTTTATTATATAAAGCAGTTTGTTCTTCTTTTGTCCGAAAAGCACCAGTAATAACCAAATTAATTCCTGCATTATTAGCTGCTTCTCGCATTTTTTCATAAGCAATACGGGCTTCATTTCTAAGTTTAAAATCTTCGCCATTAATTGTTTCTATTTCTTCAAGTCGCAATTTTTCAATTTCTTTACTAATACGGTTATATTTATTTACTAAACTAAAATTTTTAACTGGTCCAATTGTTCTTCCTTTTTCAGGAAACGGTGGCTCAGTTAATCCCATATTAACACGAAGTACACAATCAACAAATGGTAAATCGGGATGATACTTTTTATATTTAAAATAACCATCACGCGCACCCCAAAAATAAATATTTAAATCCAAAGCTTTATAAATATCATTTATATGTAATTCTTCAATTTGCTCATAAGTCATATTTAAATATGGGTTTTCTGTTGATTGTTGTTCTACTACTGGTGTTGGTTCTGGTTGTGGGTTTTTTTGTTGAACTAGTTCTTCATTATTATTTTCATCTTCCAATACTAATTGTTGTGGTTGAACATTATTAACTACTGTATTTGATTGTTGTTGTTCATAATTATTTTCATTAGTTGCAACCATAACTGGTTCTTCTACTTCAAACTCTTCTCCTTGTATATTTGGTACTTCTACTGCTACTACTTTTTCCTCTTCTAATACTATTTCTTCCATAGTATTATTTTCTACTACTTGTTCAATTGTTGTTTTTTCAGAAGGCGTTTCTACTACTTTTTGCTCTGGTTCTTTCGCGCAACCAGCACTAGTGCAACCTAAAAAAACTGATACCAAATAAGGTATAACTTTCTTTTGTAATATTGCTTTCTTTTGTAATACGAGTTTCTTCTTAATATCACTCATTCTTAAAACATCTCCCTTTCTTTTTTGTTTTATATATTATACCTTTTTCCATTAATTGTCAAGAAAAAGGCTATGATAATTTATATTTATGTAATGTAATAAAAGGGTGTTAAAAGATTAAAAATTTTACAATTAAAACTTGAATTAAAGTTAAAAAATATAAATATTTACAAATATTGAAAAAAAGGGTATAATACCTGTTCAGAAGGTGATATTGATGAAAAAAGAAGAAGGACCAATTGTTAGTATTTTATTATTAGCAATTATTTTCGCCCTTACATCATTAATACCTGTTCCTAAACTAAATAAAGGAATTGAGGTAATGAAAGAAAAAGGGTATGCAGCATATGAAAAATTAACAACTAGACCACATATAATTAATAAATAAAACTAATTTTTTTTGCGTTTACCTAATTTATTTGTTATAATTATTAGGTATAAGAAGGAGGACAAAATGGCGAAACCAGGAAATAGAGAACTAGTTACTTTAGTATGTACTGACTGTAAGGAAGAAAATTATCGAACTAGTAAAAATAAAAAAAATACAACAGAACGATTAGAAATTAAAAAATATTGTTCGCGTTGCCAAAAATCAACCGTTCATAAGGAAAAGAAATAGGCATGGTGCTTATTTTTTATTGCTAGGAGGAAGTTAAATGATAAATGTAAATGATTTTAAGACAGGGGTTACAATTATGTTTGATGGTAATATCTATCAAGTTTTGGAATTTTTACATGTTAAACCAGGAAAAGGAAGTGCTTTTGTACGCTCTAAGTTAAAAAATCTAAGAACTGGTAGTACTATTGAACATACTTTTAATTCCGGTATTAAAGTGGAAAGAGCAATGATTGAAAAGAAAACTGTTCAATATCTATATAATGAAGGGGAAACATTTTATTTTATGGACATGGAAACCTATGATCAAATTCCTTTAGATATTAAACAAATAGGGGAAGATATTAAATATTTAAAAGAAAATTTGGATGTTGAATTAATATATTTTGAGGAAGAAATATTAGGAATTAATTTACCAGAAAAAGTAGAATTATTAGTAACTAAAACAGAACCAGCGGTTCGTGGTAATACCGCCACCAATGCTTTAAAGGAAGCAATTTTAGAAACCAGTATGGTTGTTAAAGTTCCTTTATTTATAGAAGAAGGGGAAACCATAATTATATCTACTAAAGATGGAAAATATGTATCACGGAAATAAATGGTAATTTCACAAATAATAAAGGGATTTATATGTTATAATGATTTTATGAAAAAATAAGGTAAAAAATTATTTTGAGTAACATCGTGATAAATTAATAGTTAAACAACAATTAAATAAATTATTAAGTTATCACTATAAAAATCCAAAGGAAGAAAAACTTTTAGTTAAAGAATATAAATAAAAGACCAATTTAGGTTTTTTTTTATTGTCATAATATTGTCCTTATTTAATATAATTTATTAAAGATATAGGAGGGATAATTATGATTAATAAGCAAAGTTTGTGGTTTTTAACATTGTTTAGTTTAATTCTTGTATTAAGTGTTTATTATATTACGATGCCATCGGAATTATTATTTACTGATAATGGTAATTTAGATGATTCTGATTCAACAGTAACGATTGAAGAAAGCGAACTATTAACTGCTTTACGAATTGAAAGTGAAGATCAACGAATGAGTATGATAAATGAATTAAAAATGATTTTAACTAATATTGAAGCTAGTATTGAAGAAAAAAATAATGCTTATGAACAATTAAAATTGCTTGATGTTTTAAAGGGTAAAGAAGAAATGATAGAAGCTAAAATAAAGAAGGAATATGATTTAAATTCATTTGTTAAAATTGATAATGATCAAGTACGAGTTGTTATTGCTAGTGATAAGCATGATACAAAACTAGCTAATGATATTATGCGCTCTATTCAAGAAGAATTTGATGAAAAAATATACACATCGGTGAAGTTTCAATCTTAGTTGTTTACTAAGGTTTTTCTATACAAAAATAATTCACTAAAATAGAGTTCCCACATACAATATTATGAGTAAATATATACCACCTCTACTAAAGAAAGTGAGGATCAAGATGAGTAAGGGAATTCTAACAAAAAGGGAACGAGAAATTTTCGAATTGTTAATATTGAATAAATCGACAAAAGAAATAGCGAATTCATTAGGTATTAGTGAAAAAACTATTCGTAATCATATTTCCAATGCAATGCAAAAGTTAGGGGTAAAAGGACGAGCACAAGCGGTTGTTGAATTGATTAAACTTGGTGAGATTTCGATATAAAAAAAGTTAGTTAAAAAAGACATATAAGTTGTTATTTTAACAACTTTTTTCATTATTTAAGTACTATTATCATATTATTTTATTGAGGGAGGTATGTCATGATTAAAAGAGTAACCATTGGAAAAATTGCTTTAGCAAGTATTATTTTAATTCTTTTATTTTTATTTAGTATTTTTCCTAAGGGTGATAAATATATTTTAGATTTAAATAAAAATTTAGCAATAGAATATGTTAATAATGCTTATCCAGATCAAATATATTTAATTGATGCTAATAATTATATTGCTCGTGCTAATGTATTGTTAACTGCTAAAACCACAGAAGGAAAAGTGCGAGAAATATTAGAAATGCTTATTATAGATGGTAAAAAAGAAAGTAGTGTTCCTAGTGGTTTTCGGGCAATAATTCCTAGTGATACCAAAATAGTTGGCATTGATATTACAAATGAAGGAATTGTAAAGGTTAACTTTTCCAAAGCTTTATTAGATGTAAAAAAGGAGTTAGAAGAGAAAATAATTGAGGCTATAACTTTTAGTTTGACTAGTCTAGATGGTATTAAAGGGGTTATAATATATGTTGAAAATGAATTATTAACAATATTACCACAAAGTAATAAAAAATTACCACCAGTTTTAAAACGTGATTTTGGTATTAATAAGGTTTATAATTTAAAAAATATTCATAATATTAATGATGTTACAGTTTATTTTATTAATAAACATAATGAAAATTATTATTATGTACCAGTTACTAAATATGTAAATGATAATCGGGATAAAATTAAAATTATTATTGATGAACTAACTAGTGGTCCTATATATGAAACCAATTTAATGAGTTTCTTAAATAATAATGTTGAATTACTAAATTATAAATTAAATAGTAATATAATGGAATTAGATTTTAATAGTTATATTTTTGATGATATAACTAACAAAAAAATATTGGAAGAGGTAATTTATTCAATTGCCCTATCGATTGGAGATAATTATGATGTGAATGAAGTAATATTTCTGGTAAATAATGAAGAAATTGAAAAAAGTGTTATTCATGCTCTTGAATAATCTTTTTTTTTATTGTATAATCTATATGTCAAAGTTGACATATGGAAATGTCCTGGTAGCTCAGCTGGATAGAGCAACGGCCTTCTAAGCCGTCGGTCAAAGGTTCGAATCCTTTTCAGGACGCCAAAAAGAAAAATTAAAGTTTGCAAGAGCAAACTTTTTTTATTGTAAAAAAATGACAATTTTAACATTAAGGGTAGATATTTAATTTAAATTGTATTATAATTAAGATAATATAGGAGGGAAATAAATGTTAAAAAAACAATCAGTTATTAATAAGATCTTAATTTATTTGGTATTTACTTTAAGCGGGTTAGGTATTATTTATCAGATAGGACATTGTATTCAAATGCGGCAAACGGAAACAGTTAATTTTAAACAAAATAAGGATGTTGAAGAAGTAAAGACAATAATGTTAGAAGCGCAAGATATTTTTGATCAAATTGAAATTGCTACGTATAATGGAAGGCTTAATAAAGAAGATGCTGAATTCATTTATAATGTTGTTAAAAGTGGATTAAACAATTTAAATGATGTATCATTTTTAACGTATACGGGATCAAAAAAGATTTCTAATCGTGATAAATATGATATGTTGGTTGAAATTAATAATCAAGTTGCTCTTTCTAAAATAATTGAATCATTTGAAATAATTGCTATTAAAGATAAGGACACAAAAGATTTAGTTGATTTAATAACTTCTTATCAATATTTTTGTTTAATAGGAAGTAAAAGTATTAAGTTAACGTTACATGATGATTTTAACTATAATACTGATAATTATTTTATTTTTGGTTATGATCGTAAAACTAATATTGAATTTAAAACAGTTACATTTCATGCCCGCAATCAAGCTATATTATTTAAATATTTAGCTAAATGGTTATATCGTTATATGGGAGGGGATATTTAATGGAAAGAAATTTATATAATGCTCGTAATATTTTATTTGTATTAGTAGTTGGTTTATTAGCATTTTATTTTAATGATCTGATGGATATAACCCCATCTTATGGCATGTCACTTTATTTAATTATTGGTATGTTAGCTATAACATATTTGTATGAATTTTTACAAAAAAACAAAAAATTTAATTATCATAAAATTTATAATATTGCTTCAATTATTACTTTGATTTATATTTTAGTAGTAATGGCAAAAGGAATGTTTGATTACTCTTCAGTATTAGAAATGTTCACTGCTGAAGTAAGTAGTGTTAAATATTTAGGTAATATATTTTTTGCCCGTAATGCCCCTTATATTGTTGTTACGATGTTAAGTTTAATGCTTTATACACTAGTCCTAAACCGCGAATCAAAACTATAATAAATAAAGATGTAAAAGGTTAAAAAAAGTTTGAAGAAATTTTCTTTAAACTTTTTTTTCTTTAGCAGAAAAAAACAAATAATATAGAAAATATAAA
>JAQUEG010000039.1 GCA_028685275.1 Bacilli bacterium | reverse complement strand
AAATGGAGCGCTTCTTGAATTCCATTTGTTTTACCATTTTTAGATAGTGCAATCAATCTATCAAAATTATTAATACTTGTTTTATAAGAATAATCACGTGGTTCAATTACTTCAGTTATTGTTCCTTTGCTTTCTAATACCATCTGTAAATAATAAGCTGCAGCTTTTGAGCCACCTGTAGCCATAATTAGTGTTGGTTTTTTAAAACCATTAGAATTTGTCATTGGCCACCAAAAATTATGTAGAAATTGAAATTGAGTAAATATTTTCTCTGAATTAATTTGCATAAGCCTTTCTTCTAATTTCGAAAAATTAGTTTTAGCTGGTTCAGTATATTTATGCTGTAACATTTTTAAAACCTCCTCTTTTAATATAAGTGTATCAAAAGAAGTGGCATTATATATGTCAGTTAAAAAAATTTTCTAATAATTTGATTGATTTTATTCTGTTTATATAGAAATGCCTTATTTCGCTTTTTAACTCACAATAAGCAGCGATACCCCATTCATTACCTAAAATTATTAAATCATATGGATGAATAGTTCTTTTTGATATAGTTTTATCTTTTGAATAATATTCAATAAAACATTTCCTTTTTTCTTTTATTGCTCTGTTAAAAGTATTATAAGTACTTTTATTTTTAATTTTTAATGGAATAGGAGTAATAAATCTTTTTGGAACATTAATATTTTGATTTAACACATAACCACCATAAGGACCTTTAATTGTGTCTATATAGATTCCGGCCATTTCAATCTCATCCTTATAAATTCTTATCATTCTTGGTGATACTTCTAGTTTTTCTGATAATTCTTGAATACTATATTTTTTACCGATACTTAACAATTCAATCATAGTTAATACATTACTTATTTTAGACATTATTATACACCTCCAACAATGATAACTATTATATCATTTTTTGAAAATAAGTTAATAATAATAATAATAATTAAAACATTATAAAATGAATATAAATTAAATTTAATTTATATCTTTTCTAGCAATGATTTTTCTTGAATAAGACAAGTCAATGCTCCAATAAATAAAGCCCTTATTTTATAAGGGCTTTATTATTATATTAAAAGTCTAATTACTAATTAGGAACCTTTTTAATAAATTATAAGATAATTTTTGTATTTGAACTAATATTAAATGTATGTTAAAATCAAAAAGGACATGAGGTGTAATGATGAAAATAGGGATTCCAAGAGCTTTTTTGTATTATAAATATCGTTATTTATGGGAAACTTTTTTTCATGAATTAGGTTGTGAAATTGTTTTAAGTCCAGAAACTAATCGTCAAATTGTTAAAGATGGCATTAATTATGCGATGGATGAAAGCTGCTTATCTTCAAAAATTTATTTAGGTCACGTTCATTATTTAATTGATAAGTGTGATTATATTTTAGTCCCTCGCATTGCTAATTTTGGTTTAGGGGAAGTTGTTTGTACTAAATTTCAAGCTGCTTATGATGTAATTGCTAATACTTTTCGGGATCAAAATATAAAAATATTAAATTATAATATTGATCATCGTAAAAAACAAACAGAGTTTAAGGCTTTTATGAAAATGGGAAAAGAATTAAATAAACGTAAATTTGAAATAATTAGAGCATATTTTATGGCTAAGCAAGCTGAAAAAACTTATTTTCAATTAGAATTAAAAAAACAACAAGAATTATTAAAACGTGATAGTGAATTAAAGGTATTGATAGTTTCTCATGCTTATAACATATATGATAAATTTGTTGGCGAACCAATTGTTAAATATTTAGAAAAATTAGATTGCATTATTATAATCGGTGAAATTTCGCCTAAACAAGAAGCAAAACAAGAAGCTAAAGAAATGAGTCCAACATTACCATGGACCTATAATAAAGAATTATTAGGAGCGATAAAGTTATATCAAAAGCAAGTTGACGGTATTGTTTTAATGAGTTCTTTTCCGTGCGGCCCTGATTCTTTAGTTAATGAAATGATTATTAGAAAAGTTAAGGGAAAGCCTATTTTAAATTTAGTTTTAGATGAACAAGAAGGAAATGCCGGAATGGAAACTAGATTAGAAAGTTTTGTTGATATAATAAAATTAAAGAAGGATGTTGTAAATGAAAAACAAAAAGAAAGTTAGTTTTCCGCATCTTGGGAATTATTGGGTAGCAATTGAATTTTTGGTTAAAAATGCTTTAGATGCTGATTATATTATTCCACCACCAATTACAAAAAAAACATTAGAATTAGGTAGTATGCATAGTCCAGAATTTGTTTGTTCACCATTTAAATACAATTTAGGTAATTATATTGAAGCCTTAGAAGAGGGTGCGAACACTTTAATGCAAACAGGTGGGTTATGTCGTTTGGGTTATTATGGCGAATTACATGAACAAATTTTAAAGGATTTAGGTTATGATTTTATTTTTATTAATTTAGCTAAAGTTAGTTATCGTAAACCATATACTTTTTTTTCTGATTTTAAAAAAGTTAATCCTCGTTTATCAATTAGTAAATTAACAAATTACATGGCGTTAATGATTAGAATGGTTAAGATAATTGACAAAGTAGAAGGTTTTATTCGGGAAAATGTTGGCTTTGAAGTAGTAAGTGGTAGTTTTGACAAATTACAAAAAGAATTTTTAGAAGCATTAAGAAAAGTTAAAACAAAAAAAGAAATGAATGATGTTTATCAAAATTATTATAAACAATTTAAAATTATTAAAACAAAAAAACCAAAAAAACCATTAAGAGTCGGGATAATAGGTGAATATTATACTATTATGGAACCATTTAGTAATCATTATATAGAGAAAGAATTAGCTAAAAAAGGAATGGTTATTACTAGAACTATGAATATTTCTAATAGTTTATTTTTAAGAAAAGATAAAGATATTAAAACTAGAATTAAAGGTTATTTACAATATGATATTGGAGCGACCGGAACGGATACAGTAAGCGAAGCTCTTCGTTTAGCAAAAGATGGGTATGATGGTCTTATTCATGTTAAATCGTTTGGTTGTATGCCAGAAGCAGATGCAATGTCAGTATTACAGAATATTAGTAATGATTATAAAATTCCTATTTTGTATTTAAGTTTTGATACGCAAACTAGTGAAACGGGGATTAAAACTAGATTAGAAGCATTTTATGATATGATTGAAATGAGGAAGGAAAAGAGGTAATGAAAAAAGCATATTTAGGTGTTGATGTTGGTTCAATTTCGACTAAAGGTGTTATTATTGATAAAAATAATAAAATATTAGCAGAAGCTTATCTTTGGACGGAAGGAAATCCAATTGGCGCGGTTAAAAGATTAATTAGTGAATTAGCAAATCAATTTGAACAAAAAAAATATAAAGTGGTAGGTGTAGGTACAACTGGTTCAGCTCGTAAATTAACTGGAACTATTTTAGGTGCTAATGTAGTTAAAAATGAGATAACAGCGCATGCGATTGGCACTACTTCTTTATATCCGGAAGTTAGAACAATTTTCGAAATTGGGGGACAAGATTCTAAAATAATTATAATTGAAGATGGGATAGTAGTTGATTATGCGATGAATACTTTATGTGCGGCGGGAACAGGAGCCTTTTTAACTAGTCAAGCACGAAGATTAGGACTAGAAGTAGAAGAATTTGGTCCTTTAGCACTACAAAGTAATAATCCAACTAATATTGCCGCGCGTTGTACTGTTTTTGCGGAATCAGATCTTGTTCATAAAATGCAAATTGGGCATCGTCGTGAGGATATAGTTGCTGGTTTATGTAAAGCAGTAGTAACTAATTATTTAAATAATGTAGGTAAAGGTAAAAAAATTAAATCACCGATTGTTTTTCAAGGTGGTGTTAGTAAAAATATTGGTGTTATTAAAGCTTTTAGTGATGTTACAAAAGAAGAAATAATAGTTGATCCTAATTCTCATTTATTGGGGGCTTTAGGAGTGGCAATATTAGCAAAGAATAAAAAATCAGAAAAAGATTTTGATTTTGATATAAATGAAATTGAATTTGAAACTAGAGGTGTTGAGTGTAAGAAATGTGCTAATAATTGTGAAATTATATGTGTGTTTAAAGATGGTTACTTAATTGATTCTTGGGGTAATCGTTGTGAGAATGGTGCTATTAAAATAAAAGAACAATCGTAATTGATTGTTTTTTTTAATATTTAATTCGAAAATAGTTGAAATATGATATAATTATTTAAGGTAGAAAATACACCTAGGAGGCCTAATAATGAATATAAAAGATATTATTTTAGAAATAATTTATTCAATTATTCCGTTAACTATTTTTATTTTTATTTTATTGTTATTGTTTATTGATATATCAATAAAATCAATTATTATTTTTGTAATTGGTGTATTAATGGCAACAATTGGCTTTATTTTATTTGTAATTGGTGCGAATGTTAGTTTGTTGCCCCTTGGTAAAAAAATTGGGCAATCATTAATTACAAAAACTAGTTTATGGTTTGTAATTGGTTTAATAGTAGCTTTAGGTTTTGCTTTGACAGTAGCAGAACCAGCTGTTTTAGTTTTTGCACCGCAAACTGATATTGTAATAAATGGAATTGTTCCTAGTTATTTATTAATAATAGTTATGGCTTTAGGGGTAGGTATATTTTTAGGTCTTGCTTTACTTCGGTTTATTTTCAATATTTCTTTAAAAACCTTATTGATTAGTTGCTATATTTTTATTTTTATTTTTTCATATCTAGCACCTTATCAGTTTTTCACGATTGCATTTGATTCTGGTGGAGTAACAACCGGACCAATAATATCGCCGTTTCTTTTGGCATTAGGACTTGGCCTTACTTCAATCAAAGGAATTGCCAAAGGAACAGAAGAAAGTTTTGGTTTTGTTGCTCTGGCTTCTATTGGCCCAATTTTAGCAGTCCTTATATTGGGGGTGATTATCGGATGATTAAAGAATTAACAAATGGTTTTTTTGATGTTTTTTTAGAATCTTTTTATGCTTTTATTCCTTTATTACTTATTTTGGTAATTATGCAAATATTTTTATTAAAATTAAACCGTTCACAAATGATTACTATTATTAAAGGAATGTTATTAACTTTTATAGGATTAATTTTCTTTTTACATGGGGTTAATATTAGTTTTATTGCAGCGGGATCATCGCTTGGTAAAGCAATTGGATCGCTAAATAATAACTGGTTAATGGTCCCAATTGCCTTTGTTTTGGGTTTTATTGTTACTTTAGCAGAACCGGCAGTAAAAATTTTAATTGATGAAATAGAAGAAATTACTACTGGTTATATTAAACCTAAATTATTTTGGGGTTTTTTAGCAACTGGTGTAGGAGTATCAGTATCATTAGCTATTTTAAGAATTTTAATGGGATTATCATTATGGTATTTTGTATTCCCTAGTTATTTAATCGCTCTTATTTTAACTAAATATGCTAGTCCATTGTTTGTTGCTATCGCTTTTGATGCTGGTGGGATTGTTATTGGCCCGTTAATTGCAACTTTTCTTTTGGTAATTACTGCTAGTTATGCCCAAACTGTTAGTGGATTCAATACTATAGTAGATGATTTTGGTATGTTATCATTAGTGGCAATTATTCCAATTATAATGATTCTCGTTTTAGGTTGTTTATATGAACGAAATAAAAGGACGGAGGAATAAATTATGGATAATAAAAATGATATATATAAATTAGTAATAATAATTATTAATCGTGGTCAATCTCATAAAATAATAAAACGATTAATGAAAGAAAAAATTATGGGTTGGACTATCTTTTATGGTGAAGGTAGTGTTGACAAAAATCTTTGTGAAAATATTTTTGGAATTAAATTTGCACCCGAAAAAGAAATTATTTTAGTGATTGAAAAAGCAACAAAAATTAAATCACTTTTAACAAGGGTAACAAAGGTTGGAAAATTAACCGAACCAGGAACTGGAATTGCGCTGGTTATAAATTTGAAAGAATGGTATGGCTTAAGAAGTTTATTAAATATAGAAGAAAGGTGTGATTAAAAATGGATAATGATAAAAAGTATAAATTAATTATTACTATTGTTGATAAGGGGATGGCAGCTAATGTAATTGCGGCTTCTAAAGAAGGAGGTGCCGAAGGTGGTACTGTAATTAATGGTCGTGGTTCTAGTATTTATGAAAAAGGAAAAATATTTGGGTTTCCGATTGAACCTGAAAAAGAAATTATTATGATTGTAGTTGAGCAGGAAAAAGAAAAATTCGTTATTGATGAAATAACAAGTAAGTTAAATATCAAGGAAAAAGGAAAAGGAATTACTTTTGTTTTGGATGTTGAAAATGTAATTGGCATTTAAAAATTATAAATTATTAAAAAATGAACATGCTATTAAAAGAAATATGGAGGTGAAAGCATGGAATTTCAAGATAAAGTTATTATAATAACAGGAGCGGCAGGTGGTATTGGCGAGGCAATTGCAAAATTATTTGCTAATAATGGTGCTAAATTAACATTAGTTGATATTAATGAAGATAGTTTAAGGGAATTGGTTGCCACATTAAATTTAGATGAAAATAATTATCTTATTCAAGTAGCAGATGTATCGAAGGAAGAAGAAGTTAAGCGTTACGTTGAAGCAACGCTTAATAAATATGGTAAAATTGATATTTTTATTAATAATGCTGGTGTAGAAGGTAAAGTCCAAAATATCGTTGATACTACTGCTGAAAACTTAGACTTTGTTTTAGGGGTAAATATTAAAGGAATATATTTTGGCTTAAAACATGTAATGGCAGTTATGATGAAGCAAAAAGAAGGGTGTATTATTAACACATCATCTGTAGCAGGGTTTATTGGTTCTCCTGGTTTAGGACCTTATACCG
>JAQUEG010000038.1 GCA_028685275.1 Bacilli bacterium | reverse complement strand
AGTATGAGGGGAAAAGTCTTTATTAATTTCTTGTTTCTTTGCCATTTGTTTTAATACCTTAAAGAATCCTTGTCTTGTTATCTTAGTACTATGATTATTTAAAAATAAATCATCAGTTAAACGTCCTTTTAAGAGAGTTGGGCGATATATATCTATATATTCAGTAAGAGCTTTAGTTGCCATATCACCAATCGGAATAATTCGTTCTTTACTCCCCTTCCCCATACATCTTACTAAATTCATTTCTAAGTTTATATCATTAAGTTTTAAATTAACTAATTCAGTTACTCTAAGACCAGTGGCATACATTAATTCTAACATTGCTTTATTACGATATTCATAATTATTAGTTGGTTGCCAATTTAATAATTTAGTTATTTCTTCGATCGTTAATACTTGTGGTAATTTTTTCTTTAACTTAGGGGTTTCAATATTCTCACTTGGGTTATGCGTACATAATTTTTCTCTGCTTAAATATTTATAAAAGTTTTTAATACTAATAATATGTCTAGTTCGACTATTAGGACTTATCCCTTGTTTAGTTAAGTCTTCAAGATAAAAAATAATATCTTGTTCAGTAATATCATTAATATTATTTTTATGACGTTTTTCATGTAAAAATTGTCTGAAATTCATTAAATCATGTTCATAGGCATTTTTGGTATTAAGACTTAGTTTTTTTTCAATATAAATGTAATTAATATAGTCTTTAATTAAAATTAGCATTATATCACCTAGTAAAATTATACCATATTCTGTTTATATATGATAAAATAAAGATGGAGGTATTTATTATGGATGAACCTTTATCATATAAATTAAGACCAACTAAATTAAATGAAATTATTGGTCAAAAACATTTAGTAGGACAAAATAAAGTGATTACTAATTTAGTTAAAAATAAAAAACTGTTTTCAATGATTTTATATGGAAAGCCAGGAACTGGTAAAACTAGTATGGCTCATGCGATATGTTTAGAATTAGGTTTAAAATACCGACAATTAAATGCGGTAATAAATACTAAAAAAGATTTTGATATAGTTGTTGAAGAAGCTAAAATGTATAAGGGTATTATATTAATAATGGATGAAATACATCGTTTAAATAAAGATAAACAAGACTTATTATTACCCTATTTAGAAAGTGGTTTAATTACGATTATTGGGTTAACAACTGCTAATCCTTATCATAAAATTAATCCGGCGATTAGAAGTCGTTGTCAAATCTTTGAATTTTATGAATTAACTAATGATGATATAAAAAATGGATTACAACAAGCCATTAAAAGTGAATATTTAAAAGATATAAATATTAATAAAGAAGCGATTGATTATATTGTAAATGTAGCAAGTGGTGATTTAAGAGCAGCATATAATTTGTTAGAAATATGTTATTATGCTAGTAGTGATAAAACTATTACAATCGATATAATTAAGGAAATAAATGCGAAACCAATCTTTTTTCATGATCAAAATGAAGATGGTCATTATGATGTTTTAAGTGCTTTTCAAAAATCAATCCGGGGTAGTGATGTTAATGCAGCGCTTCATTATTTAGCAAGATTAATTACTGTTGGTGATTTAGATAGTATTTATCGTCGTTTAAGTGTTTGTGCTTATGAAGATATTGGGCTTGCCAATCCTAGTATAGGTCCTAAAGTACTAGCATGTATTGAAATATGTGAAATGCTAGGACTACCAGAAGCTAGAATTCCTCTTGCTGATATTGTAATTGAATTATGTTTATCGCCTAAATCTAATAGTGGTATTATGGCGATTGATTTAGCCTTAGAAGATATTGCTAATGGTAATACTGGTAATGTTCCTAAACATTTAAAAACTACTTCGAAAGAATATAAGTATCCTCATAATTATCCTAACGCTTATGTTGACCAGCAGTACTTACCAGATAAAATTAAAAATCGCCAATATTATAATCCTAAAAATACTAGTAAATATGAAAAACTATTAAAGGAAATATATGAGAAAATAAATAAAAGAAGATCATAATAATGGTCTTCTTTTTCTTCTTTCTTCATTCAAACTATATACTCTACATTTATTTTTAATTGTTGTTACTTTAGTTTTTTCATTATTTAATAATACATAAATTTTATTACAAAATTCATCTAACAAGGAATTACGTAAATTAGTTTTAGATGTATTATAAATGTTTTTTATACCAGGGAATTTATTTAAATATTGATCTAATATGTTATTAACTTCATTATCTTTTGTATTATAATCTTTATCATATTGAGTGATATATTTTTCATAAACATCCATATCTACCAATAAATCTTCCATAATTTGACTCTTTACTATATGTGAATCAAATAAGCAATCATGAATGTAATATATATAATTTGGTTCAGATGGTGTAACAGTTGTATAACCATCATTAGAATTTAAAATATCATTAAAAATAGTTATAAATGTTAAGTTAGTAAATTCGTCATAATTATTTGAACATGTTATATCTGGGAGATTTAAATGATGTATTATTTTTTGTAAATCAACACCAATTTTATTTAACTTATCTCTAATTGGATGATCAATTAATAAAATACTTAAATATAAGGATAATATACCCCAATCAATAATAGAAATACTTCTATTTTCTTCTGCTATAATTCTTTTTAAATCAGTTTCTCTTAGATAAGGTCCATAGTGATTAATCTTAATTTTTTTATAATCAATACTAATAAAGATATCAACTGCTTTTTCTAAGACTGTTAAGATTAATTTATTGGTTTTTCTGTATTTATATATCTTTGCCATTTAATAATTCCCCCATAATAAAACCCGCAAAGGCGTAGTTTCAAATACGATAAACCTGAATATTTCCAGGTGGGTATCTCCATGCTACCTTTAGGATCCTTACCAATATATAATATGGGTAAGTATTCAACACCAGTAACACTTTAGACTCCCTTATCGTAACTTAGTAGGTTTTTCAATAAAGAAACTCGCTTATTGCAGGTATTTTCATTATATCATTTATAAATATTTTTGCCAACTTATTTTATTAATAATTGTCAAGAAAGTGATGAGTTTCTTTATCTTGATGATAACCTATAATAGCATTTAAATTAACATTTTCACTGGCATGTAAAATATTAATATCAGCATTTTTATTTTCTGTGGTTAATTCTTTAATTAGTTGTTTAATCATTTGTCTTTTATTACTAATTTGCTTTTTAGTTACTTCACAACCACATTCCATAAATTGGAGATTATTATAATGGGTCCAGTTAATAATGTCAAGTTCTTTTACATAATAAAATGGTCTAATTAATTCCATTCCTTGAAAGTGTTCACTTTTAAGTTTCGGCATCATTGTTTCAAATTGTCCATTATATAGTATGTTAAGTAGTGTTGTTTCAATTACATCATTAAAATGATGTGCTAAGGCGATTTTATTACAACCTAGTTCTTGGGCTTTGTTATATAAGTGCCCTCTTCGCATACGAGCACATAAATAACAAGGACTTTTATGTTTTTTTAGGGTTAAAACTTTAAATATATCAGTTTTAAATATAGTTAAAGGGATATTTAATTCAGTTGCTTTAGTTTTAATTATATTAATATCTTTTTGGTCATATCCCGGATCCATTAATAAAAATATTAATTCAAAAGAAATTTGACCATGTCGTTTTAATTCTTGCATACATTTTGCGAGGAGCATACTATCTTTACCACCACTAATACAAACGGCAATTTTATCATTAGGTTTAATTAATTGGTAGTCATTTATAGCATTAATAAAAGGTCGCCATATTTGTTTACGAAATTTTTTAATAATACTTTTTTCTATTTTTCGATATTGTTCCATTTATATCACCACTCATTAGATTATACTGAAAACAATAAAAGATGGCAAGTAAAAGAAAAAAGCATATGAATGCTTTTTTCTATTCAACAGTAACACTTTTAGCAAGATTTTTGGGTTTATCAATATTACAATTACGATTATTAGCCATATGATAAGCAAATAATTGTAAAGGAATAACACTAAGTATTGAATTAAAATAAGGATTAGTTGGGGGAATAAAAATATGATAATCCCCTACTTCATCTTTATTATTAGTAATTACTAATGTTTTAGCACCTCTAGCCGTTATCTCTTTAATATTATTAATCATCTTTGGATATAATTCTTTATTAGTACATAATGATACTACTAAGGTTCCTTCTTCAATTAAAGCAATAGTGCCGTGTTTTAACTCTCCTGCTGCATATGCTTCAGCATGAATATAAGATATCTCTTTTAGCTTTAAAGCTCCTTCTAAAGCCGTATAATAGTCAATATTACGTCCAATAAAATAAATATCTTGTTCCTTATAAAATTCATTAGCTAATGCTCTAATTTTTTCATTTTGAGTAAGAATTTCATTAACTTGGTCAGGAATTAATTGTAAAGTTTTAACTAAATTTATTAATTCCTTTTTCTTAACTTTTCCTTTTAAATTAGCTAATTTAATTGTTAGTAAGTAAATAATTGCTAATTGGGTAGTATAAGCCTTAGTAGATGCAACGGCGATTTCTGGACCAGCCCACGTATAGATAGTTTGGTCTGCTTCTCTGGCAATTGTAGAACCAACTACATTAACAATAGCGATTGTTTTAGCGTTTTTCTCTTTTGCTAAACGAAGGGCTGCTAAAGTATCTGCTGTTTCGCCTGATTGACTAATAATAATTACTAATGAGTTATTATCTATTAGTGGTTGTCGATAGCGAAATTCTGATGCTAAATCAACTTCAGTTGTTATATTTAATAATTGTTCCATTAATGGTTTAGCATTCAATCCAGCATAATAAGAAGTACCACATGCAATTACATAAATTTTATTAACATTATTTAATTCTTGTTTAGTTATGTTTATATCTAATAAGGGCATATTATTTTTAATTCGTGGATTAATTGTATTAGCAATGGCTTTTCTTTGTTCAAATATTTCTTTTATCATAAAATGCTTGTAACCATGTTTAGCAGCTTCTTCATTATCCCAAGTTATTTTTGATAAATATTTTTGAATTTCTTGTAATTTAATATTATAAAATTTAATTTGATTTTTAGTTAAAACTGCTATTTCTAAATTATCTAAATAATATATTTCTTTCGTCCAATTAATGATAGCAGGAATATCAGAAGCAATGAATTGTTCGTTACTAGTAGTACCTACAATTAAAGGGCTTTCATTACGAACTGCATATAAGGTATCAGGATAATTTTCATTAATAATACCTAAAGCAAATGATCCTTTTAGGCGTTTAACTGTTTTTTGAATACTAATTAAGAAATTAGAATGTTGATAATATTCTAATAAATTAGCAATTACTTCACTATCAGTTTCTGTTTTAAATTTATATCCTTTACTTTCTAATTCTTTTTTTAATGAAAGATAATTTTCAATAATACCATTATGAATAATAGCAATTTTACCATTTTGACTAATATGGGGATGAGCATTTAAACTAGAAGGTGCGCCATGCGTTGCCCATCTAGTATGTCCTATTCCAAGGTTACCAGTTATTTTTTGATCCCCTAGTTTATTTATTAAATTAGTTAGTTCACCCTTATTTTTTATAATTTTAATTTTATGGTTAGTTATGATACCAATTCCTGCTGAATCATAACCACGGTATTCTAGTTTTGATAAACCACTTATCAAGATATTAAGTGCTTGTTTTGATCCAATATAACCAATAATTCCACACATAATATTTCCTTTCATGTTATGTTTAGTTTTGTTTATTTGTATCTAAACATTTACGATTATTTTACAATAACCGGGAAGCATCCGCCGAAAATTCGATACTCTTCCTCCTCGTCAATCAATAAAATATTGATTCAGGCGCTTTTTTAATAAATTTACTTTTTGCTTATCACATCCTTTCTATTAATTTTATGTATAAAAGAAACAATTTAATTTAATACTAATAATGAGGTGAATTAAATGGATGATTTAAAGCGATATGAATATTATGGTTATTTTATTATTGTTGGTTTTTGTATATTAGGTTTATTTTATTTACTTTTAGATTATACTAATGTTTTCTTTTGGCGTTGGTTTTTACCACACAATACTAGTTTATGGGAATTAGGTCGTTTAATGTTTACAGCCATCCTTTTACAAAGTATTATTCAATATTTTATCTATGGTAAAATGTATGATAATTATTTCTTTGCTAAAGCTTCAACTTTATTTATTGCACCTTTAATTTTTATTGGTGGTAGTTATTTAATTGATTTAATGTTTGGTGATGTATTCCCTGTTATTCATATTATTATGTTTGCCTTAGGAATTGCAGTTGGTCAAGTAATTAGTTATCAGTTTTTAGAACATGATTATTACTTTCGCTTAATGAATGAGTATGCGGTATTTGGTGTAATTGCGATGTTATTAGTTTTATTTTCCCAATTATATGAAACTAAGCAATTTCGTTCCCCTATTTTTAAACCAAGAACTATTTATCAACAAAAAATACGTCCTAATCGTTAAGGATGTAAACGATTAGGACCACGATATATATAAGTAACTTCTCTTACATTATCTAAATCAAATAAGCGCATTAGGACACGACTAAGCCCAATGGCAAAACCGCCATGAGGTGGACATCCATATTTGAAAAAGTCTAAATAAAACGCAATTGTTTCTAGTGACAAGCCACTATTAAGGGCTTGTTCTTTTAATATTTCATAACGATGTTCTCGTTGAGCCCCAGTTGTAATTTCAATTCCTTTATATATTAAGTCAAAACTTTTGGTGTTATTATTTTCATCTAACATATGATAAAAAGGTCTTGCTTCTTTTGGGTATTCAGTAATAAAGACAAATTCAGAA
>JAQUEG010000037.1 GCA_028685275.1 Bacilli bacterium | reverse complement strand
CTTTTGTTAATATTTCATCTAATGATGATATGTCGTTACCGCCACCTTGACCAAATACTTTAGAACCACCGCCATTACCTTTAGCTTTAACCGAAGCTGCTTTAATGTAGTCACCACAATTAACTTGAGCACTTATTTCTTTATGACATTTAGCAATAAAATTAACATTGTTATTAGTAACATTTGCAATAAAAACAAACCCTTTATCTAATTTATCAACTAATTTATCAATTAATTGTTTTAAAATTGAAAGATCATAATTTTCAACTTTAGTGACAATATATTCACCAA
Organism: Bacilli bacterium; assembly: GCA_028685275.1. GTDB lineage: Bacteria > Bacillota_I > Bacilli_A > RF39 > UBA660 > SKGN01. Next base: position 6,618 of record JAQUEG010000037.1, on the reverse strand, counting down.
TAGCGTTCTCCTCAATAAATTGATCGAAATGGTCCAAATCAGATAATGCTGTTTCTTGTTTACGTTGATAGTAATTTTTTTCTAATTCTTTTACTTGTTCTCTAATCATTTCCACTTCATTACGATTAAAAATAACGTCTTGATAAGAGGTTGGTTTTGAATTGTCGATTTTAACATCAAAATCTAAATTAATATCTTCAATATATGCTGTTTCTACAATATTTTTAGCTTTACTTAATAATTTTTTCATTTCATCGTTATATGGTTTGATTTCAGCAAATAATTGATCTTCAATATTTTTATCCGTAACTGCCTCAATTCGATATACATTGGTCCCTTTAGAATCAATTAATTTAATTGCAAAACGGTTTATATCACCTACGTTTTTAACATGTGTACCGCCGCATAAATCAAAAGAGTCATATAATTTTACCGTTCTAACAACATCATCATATTTATCAACAAATAAAGCAATTGCACCTTTTTTTACTGCTTCAGTTAAAGGCATATATTCGATTACTGCATCAACCTTAGTTTGAATTTTTTCATTAACTAATTTTTCAGCTAAAACAAGATCTTCATCTGTAACTTTACCAGTACAAGTAAAATCAAAACGAAAAGATTTTGATCCAACACTCGCACCAGCTTGTAATATTTCCCCTTCTAATGTTTCGTTTAAAGCCTCCAATAACAAATGCGCCGCACTATGATTTTTCATAATACTTTCTCGTCTTTCAACATCAATCTTAGCATTTACCTTCGTACCCATTTTAATTTTTCCTTTTTGAACTTTTACAAAGTGAATATGTTGTTTGTTGGGTCCTTTTATAACATCAACAACTTCAGCATCGAAATTTTTTCCTTCAATTGTACCTTTATCAGGTGCTTGTCCTCCAGATTGAGCATAAAATGGGGTCTTTTCCAAGATAACATAACCACTACCATATAACTCAGAAACTAACTCTTCATTTTTAATTAAGCCAATTACCTCGGTTATACATTCATAATCATCATAACCAATAAAAGTACTATCCGTCTTAAAATCTAAAAATGCTTTATTTTGGGTTTTCATACTTGCTTCTTTTTTTCGGGCTTGACGGGCCTTTTCTTTTTGTTTCTGCATACATTCATTAAATTCATTAATGCTAACTGTAAATCCTTTTTCAGCTAAAATTTCTTGTGTAAGTTCAAAAGGAAACCCATAAGTATCATATAATTTAAAAACATCTTCACCAGAAATTTCTTTTATATTACTATTAGTTAATTCTAGTAATCTTTTTTCACCACTAGATAGGGTTTTATGAAAAAGTTTCTCTTCCTTTAATATTAATTTTTCAATATTACTTTGATTATCTTTTAATTCAGGATAAGTTTTTCCCATGATTTTAACTACTGCTTCTACTAATTGGTACATAAACGGTTTTTCAATATTAAGTTTTTTACCATAACGGACAGCACGACGTAATAACCTTCTCAAAACATAACCACGTCCTTCATTTGAAAAAACAGCACCATCACTAATAGCAAAAGTTAATGCTCTTATATGATCAGCAATAACTTTAAATGACATTTCGCCATGATATTCTTGTTCACTAATTTTTTTAACTTCTTCAATAATCGGCATAAATAAATCAGTTTCATAATTAGTTTCAGTTCCTTGTAATACACATGCCATACGTTCCAAACCCATTCCTGTATCAATATTTTTACTTGGTAATTCAGGATATTCTTTACGACTAAACCCCGATTTAGCATTATATTGACTAAGAACATTATTCCAAATTTCTATATAACGATCATTTTCAATTTCATCAGTTAATAATTTAATCCCTAAATTATCAGGATCATATTTCTTACCACGATCATAAAAAATTTCCGTGTCAGGACCACAAGGTCCTTCTCCTATTTCCCAATAATTACTTTCTAATTTTATAATATGATCTGAATCAACACCAATTTCCAACCATAAATTATAAGTTTCTTCATCAGTTGGATAAACAGTAATATATAGCTTGTCCTTATCCATACCAAAATATTTTTCACTAGTTAATAATTCATAAGAAAACGCAACTGCTTCTTTTTTAAAATAATCACCAACCGAAAAATTACCAAGCATTTCAAAAAAAGTGTGATGTCTAGCGGTTTTTCCTACATTTTCAATATCATTCGTACGAATACATTTTTGTGAAGATACAATTCTTCGATTTTTAGGAATTTCACTCCCGTCAAAATATTTTTTTAATGGTGTTACACCTGCGTTTATCCATAATAAGGTTGGATCATTATCTGGAATTAATGACGCACTAGGAAATTTTTGATGTCCTTGTCCTTCAAAATATTTAATATACATTTCCCTAATTTCATTACTTGTCATTGTTTTCATTTTCGTTCTCCTTCTTAATCATTGTTCTTGTTTTTTCAACTAAATTATTGATTGTTATATCATTCATAATAACATAATCAAATTTATTATAATCATCTAAATCAACCTCACTTGGATGCTGTTTTTGTTTTTCAGTTAAATTATCAACATTATTTTCTCTTATAATTTTAATTGCAGTAACATTACTAAATTTTTTCTTAATTTCTTCAATTTCAAGTTTATATCTAACATCATCAATTACAATTACATCAAAAAAGTATGATAATATTTCAATGTCTTCGATAATTCGATTAACATAGAAATATTCTTTTCCTAATTTTTTTCTGATAATATCCGTACCTAAAACTTGCAAAAGTTCACGTGGTTTAGTTTCTTCTCTACCATCCCAGCCAAAATATTCCTTTATATAATCTTTAACATATTTCATTAAATACAAACGGGCGGCTTTTTGACCTTTTTTTTCATATTCTTCAATAATAATACGACCAACTGTTGTTTTACCATGATGTGCTTTGCCACCAATTAAATATATTTTCGGATTATGATTAAATATTTCCATTATAACCTCCATTATTATGTGTTATTACGAATAAACTTTAAAATATCATATTTTTTATTTATAAACATAAAAATTGTTTTAATAATCGCCACTAATGGTGTTGCTAAAATCATACCTAATAAGCCAAAGAAATAACCAAATATTAAAATTCCCACAATAACACTAACGGGATGCAATTTCATCGTACGACTCATTATTAATGGTTGAATAAAATTACCTTCGAATACTTGAATAAAAAATAAAGCGACGATAGTTAAAATACCCATTGTTGCACTGTCGGTAAAAGCAATAATAACGGCTGGAAAAGCACCAATATATGGACCAATGTAAGGAATTATATCAGTAACACCAATAATCAGTGCTAATAAAAGCGGTGCTTTAACCCCAATTAAAGAAAGCATAACCGCACTAGATATAAATATAATAATACTTATATATAAAGTTCCTTTAATGTACGCTAATAAAGAAGTGTTAATTTCTAAGGCTATACTTTGCACATCATGTTTGATTTTTTTAGGACATATACTAAAAAATCTTTTGCTAATGTTATTAAAATCAAATAATAAATAAAATCCAATAATTAAACTAATAGCAAAAATACCAACTGTAGAAAACAAACCTTTAACCAAATTCATAATCATTTCTGGAATTTCAGTAGCAAGTGATGTAATAACTGTATTAATATAGGTTAATATATCAGCTTTTATAATTTCCGTATCAATTATTTTTATTTCATCAAAACTAGATATCATTTTATTAGCCCAATTAGTCATTGTTTCTAAAAGAGAGGGTAATATTGTTAAAAATTCATTTATTTGCATTAATATTAATGGAAAAATAGAAGTAAGTAATAAATATAATAAAACTGACATAATAATATATATCATTATTGTTCCTAGTATTCGATTTAATCCTTTTTGTTCCAGGTAATTAACAAAAGGCGATAATAACCAAGCAATAAACAAGCCAATAAACAACGGTGTTAATGTTTTAAATATTTGCCATATAAAAGAAAATATTTGCCACTCATTTAAAATTAATGTTATTGCATAAATACCAATTATAATAAAAAAGGCAAACGCTACTTTTAAAATAGTACCGCCTAATTTTATTATTTCATTTAATCTTATAACATCTAATTTTTCGTTTAAAAATTTTCTGGGCATAAACATTCCCCCATTTTTGAAAATTATACCATTAATAACCAATGATGTAAATAAAAAAGAATTGGCATATATTTATTTTTTACAACATGAATCAATAATATTCTTTTAATTATTTAACGATCACGTAACATTAAAAATAATCTTAATATTTCTAGTAAGTTTGCAATTAAAGACGCCACATAAGTTAATGCTGCTGCTGTTAGCATACTTTTAACTTGATTACTTTCATTTGTACTAGTAAAGTTCTCGGTTACCATTATTTTATGAGCACGCTTAGAAGCATCAAATTCTACTGGTAAAGTAACTAATTGAAATAATAAAGTAGTAGCTAATAACATTAACCCAATAAACGCTAAATCTAATAATGAAGCAAAAAAACCAATAAATAAAATAACATAACCAATCTTCGAAGTGAAATTAACAAATGGTACTAAAAAACTGCGAATACGAATAAATAAATATTTTTCTTTATGTTGAATCGCATGCCCACATTCATGAGCAGCAATTGCAATTGAAGCAATACTATTGTTATGAAACACTTCTTTTGATAATCTAATAACTTTTCTTTTAGGATCGTAATGATCACCCATTAAACCTTTGGTTTCAACGATATGAATATCTTTTAAATCATTCATATCTAATATTTTCCTTGCCACATCAAAACCAGTTAAACCTTTTTCATTTTTTACAGCGCGATAACGATTATAAGCACTTTTAACTAATGCTTGTGCTCCTAAAATAATAATTATTGGAATAAAATATAACCATAAATACATCTCGACACCTCCTTATTTTTTTAATTCCCAAATTGTTCCCTCTTTATTATCTTTTACAATAACACCTTTTTGACTTAATGTATCTCTAATTTGATCAGCTTTTTGATAATCCTTATTATTTTTAGCAATTTCTCGTTCTTTAATTAGATCGTTTATTTCTTTTTCTAATACAGGACTTGTTTCTTGCTGATTATCTAACAAATTTAAAGATAACACTTTATCAAAATCCTTAATTAAATATAATTTAGTATTATTATTAACATTATTATCTTTAAGTAAATCATAGAAACATGTTAAAGCATTAGCGGTATTTAAGTCACTTCTTAAAGCATCCTTAAATTTATTTTGATAGTTTTTAATTATATTATTGTCCAATGACATGTCGTCATTTTCAATATTATTAACTCGACTTTTTAATTTATTATACGATGTAGTAGCAATATCCAACGATTCATATGTAAATACTAACTGTTTACGATAATGCGATTGTAAACAAAAAAAACGATAAACAATTGGTTGATAACCTTTACTTTCTAATAAAGTAATAGTTAAAAATTCTCCTTTTGATTTACTCATCTTACCCGTTTTATCATTTAGATGTTCACCATGAACCCAAAAATTACACCATTTATGACCTAAATAAGCTTCTGATTGGACTATTTCATTAGTATGATGTGGGAAAATATTATCAACTCCCCCACAATGAATATCTAGGTATTCACCTAAATATTTAATACTAATCCCTGAACATTCAATGTGCCAACCAGGATAACCCAAACCCCAAGGTGATTCCCATTTCATTTCTTGCTCTTCAAATTTAGATTTAGTAAACCATAAGCCAAAATCAAATGGATTTCTTTTATTCTTATCTTCCGTTACATCATCACGTACCCCAATTAATAAATCTTCTTCTTTTTTTCCAGATAATTGATAATACTCTTTTGCTCTACTAATATCAAAATAAACATTTCCTCCTGCTTGATAAGCATAACCTTCTTCTAATAATTTTTTTATCATTTTAATATATTGGTCAATATGATCAGTTGCTTTTTGAATAATATCTGGTTTTCTAATATTTAATTTAGTTATATCATCAAAAAAAATTTTTGTATAAAAATCAGCTATCTCAGCCATGGTTTTTCCTTCTTTTTTAGCACTCATTAGCATTTTGTCTTCACCTGCATCAGCATCTGAAACCAAATGCCCAACGTCAGTAATATTCATTACCCTTTTTACATTATAACCAATATATCTTAACGTCTTTTCTAAAATATCTTCGAAAATATAAGTTCGCAAATTACCAATGTGAGCATAATTATAAACGGTAGGCCCACAGGTATATAAAGTAACTTCCTCTTTTTTATGCGGGACAAATTCTTCTACTTGCTTAGTTAAAGTATTATATAATTTCATAATTTCCTCCTAATAAATAATATTAGTTATTTAGTCGATTTAAGACTATTTCTTTTCCTAATAAATAAATTGTTTGTGGTAATTCTGGTCCATGCATGGCGCCTGATACCTTAACCCGAATCGGCATATATAACATTTTGCCTTTGATACCTGTTTGGTCTTTCGTATTATTTAAGGCTTTTATGATATTATCAAATCTACTTCAAATATACGAAGCAAATTAATGTCTAAGTCATCGTTTAGAGATTTTTTTTCAATATTAATAGGACCAGGAATAAAATATCCAAGCGAATTTCTAGAAGCTCTGCAAGGTTTTACAAT
>JAQUEG010000036.1 GCA_028685275.1 Bacilli bacterium | reverse complement strand
TTAACAATTCGATTTAAATTAGAAAATGGTTTTTCATTTTCACTAGATATTAAAATAATAACATCCTTATCATTAATATTAGATAAATCCCCGATTTTATTTTTATTAAAATCAATATATTTCATATTAATTAAATTATTAATCATTCGTTGTAATCTTTTCCCCATAATCACAACTTTACGATTTGTTTTCATAACTTTATAAAACAATTCTTGCACCCGATACATATTGGCTGATACTACATTAAATATTAAACGATTTGGCTTTTTATCTAAAGTTTCTCTAATCATATTAGAAATACGATGATGAGGCGAAGTAAAACCTCTTTTTTCCGCATAAAGTGATTCACTTAACAAACATAATACTCCTTGTTTACCAATATACGCTAATTTACCAATATCAGTTTTATAAGATCCGGTCATGGTTGGATCAAAAACAAAATTACCAGTATAAAAAATCACCCCATCCTCAGTATATAATGCATATCCTACATTATCAGGAATAGAATGCGTTAACCGAATTGGAAAAACACTATTATGGTCAAAATTAATTTTTCGGTGGGGAACAATTTCAATTAAATTATTAATCTTTGTATGTCCATCCTCTTCTAACATTTTACGAACTATATCAATTGTAAATTTAGTCCCATATACTTTTATATTTGGTAATTCATTAATTATTTCTGGTAAAGCACCAATATTTTCATCATGACCATGGGTTAAAAAAATTCCTTTTACCCGATTAATATTATTTTTTAAATAACGAAAATCAGGAATAATATAATCAATTCCAAATAAATGATCATCAGCATATTTTAAACCCGCATCAAAAACAAATATATCGTTATCAACTTCAATTACATACATATTTTTGCCATCTTCATTTAATCCGCCTAAGGCAAATATCTTTATTTTACTCATTTAAGTCTCCTTTCGTTTTGCTTAACATATAAGATAATAATTTATTTTTTAATAAAAGTCAATTAAGAATTAATAATAAAGTCAATAATAATAGGTGCTAAAATAAGAGTCATCATTAAGGGAACGAAAAACAAAACGGAAAAAACACTAATTTTAGTTGGAATTTTCGCAATCTCAGCTTTTATATCTAAGATTTGTTTATCTCGTAAAAAATCTAATTGATTATACATTGTTTCTAAAATACTACTACCAAAAATATTAGATTGGGTAATATTTAGAATTATATTATTAACGGTTTCACTTGGAATCCGATAACGCATATCATTAAGAGCTTCCGCTAAAGATTTACCAAATTTAATTTGTTGCAATGTTTCCTTAAATTCATTAGCTATTTCTGAATCAATATAAGTACATGCAATATCAATTGCCGTTTCTAAATTACGCCCTGATTCTAAAGTTAATGTTAATACTTCAAAGTAATAAAATGCTTCATGTTCTAGTTTTTTTCCTCTTTCTTTTAAAGGCAAATCAATCATAAAATAGATAATTAAATAATAATAAGCAACACTTAATACGGGAGCATAAATAAAACCATAGTCAAAAAATAAAAAGATAATAAAAAATAAAGCAAAGGTTGAAAAAAAACGAACATTTAAAAATAATTCAGTTGACCACTTTTTATTAACACCAAATAAATTAATTTTATTATTAATTTTTTCAATATCTTCTTTACGATAAATTCGTTTTACAATGTTACCTTTTTTTATCTCCATTTTATCACATCCTTACCCTTAAAATACGGCGGACAAAATAAGCATATAAACCATAAAATGCTATTATTATAATTAATATTAGGTTGCCAATTTCAGTAATTAATAAAGAATTAAAGTAATTAGGATTAAATACTAAAATTATTAATGTAAAAATAATTGGTAAAATCAATAACGTTTTAATCATTGCTTCAGAACTAGCTGTTAAAGATTTTAATTCTAATTCTAATTTTCTTTTACTAAATAATGATTTTTCAATGGAAGAAAATACTTTAATAATATTACCGCCAGTCTTATTTAAAATAGTAAGAGACGATGTAATATAATTAGCTTCTTCAATATCAACTCTTTCAGAAAATCTTTTAAATACGACTTCTAATGATAAACCATAATTTAATTCCATATACATTTTACGAAATTCCTCTTTTATCGGGCCATCTAATTCATTTTTAACTATTTCAATTGCTTGCATTATACTAAGACCTGATTTAAAAGCATTATTCATAATAATAATCGCATTTAACATATCTTTTTCAATTTTTTTACGTTTTAAATAATTATTATATTTAAGCCATAAATCAGGTAGATAAAAACCAAGAATCACTAATAATAATATTTCCCAAATTCTCGTAAAACGATACTCAATAATGTCAGCTACTATTTTAATTAAAACAAAAATAACACTAAATAATATTTTCGTTGCTACATAATACATTGGTGTTTTATTTTTTTTATCATAAAAGTTAATATATTTTGCATACTTAATACTATATTGATCAAATATTTTTATTTTAATTAATAAATTAGTAAAATTATTTAATAAAAATTGATAATAATAATAAATTTTATCAAGAACCGATAATGGTTTATTTTTTAATGAATTAATCCCATATTTATTAATTCTTTTTTCTAATTTAATAGTGATATTAAAACTCCATAATGCAACTAATATTATAATTAAAATAAATATAATAATTAGTTGAAAAAAAAGTAATTCAATATCATTCATAGTGCTTCACCTACTTTAATGTAAAAATATCATTTAAACTCTCAATTCCCCGTGCTTTTAATTTCTCATAAATATTAGGTATATATTTATATAAAACAAACTCCCCATCTACTTCCCCTTTACTAGTTAATCCTTTTTTACGGAAAGCAAATATTTCTTTTAATTCAATATTATCATTTTTAATTCCCACTATTTCCGAAATACTAACTACTTTACGACGTCCATCGCTTAATCTTTCAACATGAACAACTAAATCAATTGCATTTTCAATATATTCCCTGATTGCTTTTATTGGAATTTCCATTCCCGCCATTAAAATCATTGTTTCTAACCGATTTAAAGCATCAGTTGGACTATTAGCGTGCATAGTAGAAAGTGAGCCCGCATGACCGGTATTCATTGCTTGTAACATGTCAAATGCTTCTTTTCCTCTTACTTCACCGATAATAATTCGATCAGGTCGCATTCTTAATGAATTAATTACTAAATCACGAATCGTTACTTCCCCTTCACCTTCATAATTAGTTAAACGGGTTTCCAAACTAACAACATGCCGTTGTTTTAATTTTAATTCAGCAGCATCCTCAATCGTTATAATTCGTTCATCATTTTGAATAAAAGACGATAAAACATTAAGTAAGGTTGTTTTTCCTGAACCAGTACCCCCAGAAATAATAATATTACATTTACCAAGGACAGCAGCTTCTAAAAATCTAGCCATGTATGGGGTTAAAGTTCCATTTCTTAATATATCATCAATTGTTTCCATATTAACTTTAAATTTACGAATAGTTAAAATAGGACCTTTAATTGATAAAGGAGGAATAACCGCATTAATACGTGAACCATCTTTTAATCTTGCATCAACCATTGGATTAGCAGTATCAATTGTACGTCCAAGAGGTTGAACAATCTTTTGAATAGTTCGAATAATATGATCCTCATTGATAAAAGAGATTGATTCATCCTTAACAACCCGTCCATCAACTTCAACATATATTTCATTAATATCATTAACCATAATCTCGGTAACATTACGGTCTTCTAATAACTCAGTAATCGGACCATAACCATTAATTTCATTATCAATCAAATTATAAAGATGACTACGTTCCAAATTAGATAAGTCATACCCTTCTAAAACTTTATCTATTTCATCATTAATAAATTGTTCTAACTTTTTATGGGCAGGAATATTATTATCAATTAAGTTTTGAATAATTTTATTTCTTAAACTATCAAGCAATTCTTTATCTTTAAAAACTTCATAATCAGAAACAATTGGTCTTTTAACTTCTTTTTCTTTAATCGCAAATACTTCTAATAAATCCTTTTTACTCATCTTTTATTTCCCCCTTTTTATCATTAATTAAACTAAGGGCAATTTTAGAAAAACGTTTGTAATCACTTTTCTTTTGTCGTTGTATCTTTTTACTTAATAAGGGAATATTACCTGCTAAAACCCATTTATCAATCTGCGGTAAATGAAAATGACGGGAAATTACCCAATTAATATTATTATCAATAATATTTTTAATATCGAAAACAGTAAATATATCTTTATGGGTATTAATTGATTCATTTAAAATAACCGTATAATTAGTTATTTCATTCTCTTTAAAAATTGCTAAAACTGATTTCATATTTTTTAAATCAATTGGATCATTAGATAATAATAATATTATTTCATCGGTTTTATCAAGAGCCGCTAAATTAATATCATTTAAAATATGACTAGTATCAAATAAAATAACTTCATATTGATTAACCGCATTAGCCATAATAATATCAACATATTTATGCTCAATTTTACTACCAGTTCTAGGATCTTTTGGACATGCTAAAACATCAATATATTCATTGTAAGAAGTAATATAATCAGTAAAAATAGTAAAACGATTATTATTTAAATCATCTACCACATTATAAATATCTTTTTGTTGATCAATATTAAGTGCTAAAGCAATCCCACCACTATATAAATCTAAATCAACAATTAAAGTTTTCTTTTTTAAAACACTATATGTAGCAGCAAGATTAAGAGTAAAAATAGTTTTCCCCGCACCACCTTTAGTAGAAAATATAGTTATTACCTTCCCCTTTTTACGACTCATATTAATGCCCCTTTTCTATTTTTATTTCACCATTTTTTAATTTACCATGATAAATTGATTTTATATAATATCTTTTTTGATTTATAATACTACCTAATATTCCATCAATATGTTTTTTAATTGTTAAAATTATTTCATTATCTTTAATATCTAACTTATATTCATCAATTGTTTCATCATTTTGATATAATAATTCAATTAATTCTCCCCGAATATTAATTTTTTCAATGTTTCTCAATCCATAATCAATAATCATTTTATTAATATTATTCAATTTATTAAGTTCACTATAATTATTACCAACATCAATAACAAAAGTACCTAATAACAAAATTAATGGTATAAAAATAATAAATAATACTAAAACTTGACCTTTTTTATTATTCATTATGAATCACTCTACTTGTTTTAATGGGAAAAGGATCAGGAAGAACAAGATCTAATCCTAACATATATAAATCAATATCAGTATTTAATTTAATTGTTTTTTTATTGTTATTAGTATTAATTTTAAGATTAATATTTTTATTATAATTAGTTTTAAGTTCTGTATCAATTTCACTAATTGGATAATTTAAATTTATCATATCAATAACATCACCCATTACATTTTCTAATTTGTTTTTTTCATAAATAATTCGTCCGAAATCAATTATACCAATAAATAACATTAAAAAAACAGGTAAAATAAGAATAAACTCTAATAAAGCTTGTCCTTTATTTGACATACTGAACTACCCCTATTCTATAATCTATCAAAATTATATCAAATAATTGATAATTAAACAAGAAAAAATAGCAATTACACTTACATAATTGTTATTTAAATTATATTATTTTCGATTAAAAAATAAAGTAGCACCAACTGATATTACAATTACAACAATTAATATTACAATTACAACCGTCATCCCTTCTGGATTATCAATTGCTTTTCGAACAATGGAACCGGTTAGTACATAATCAGAACAATGATTTATTTTAAATTCAACATAACCATTTTTAACGATTAAATTTTTAGCAACATATTTTAAATCATTACTTTCTTCATCATAATGATATAAATATAATTTTTGACCTTCTTTAAATTGATCTGATACTTTTACTTTAATTAAAGCAGTAGTTGGTAATTCACCATGATGTTCAAAATATAAATGTTTTCGTTTAATATTAGAATCATTTATTTTTTGATTAATAATTGCTTGATTAGGGGAATTAAAATATAAATTTAAATTTATATCTAGATCATTATTTACATGATAACGATTAAATTTCCAAGAATATTGAAAAGTATCATTTTCATCCATTATATAAATAATATTATCATCAGTAAATAATTCATATATACGTTTATTATTATCTGCTTTTACTGATATACAGCCAGAAATAAAAATAATAGTTATAAATATAAATTTTAAAAATAATTTCATGGCTTTCCTCCTAAATAATTAAAAATATTATAAAAGTTGAATAAAAGCTATTAAGTTATATATAAGGTGAATAAATATTGGAATATATATATTTCTAGTTTTATAATAACTATACGCAATAACAATACCAGAACTAATAAAAGGTAGAAATAAAGTAATAAATTCAATTACACTAGTATAATCTCCCCATACATGTAATAAAGCATAAATTGAACTACTTATAAATATAAATAAATATTTATGAGAGACTAAAGTATGAATCATTTTACGTAATATAACTTCTTCTACAAATGGTGTATAAATTAAAGTAATAAAAATTACATATAACGGAAATGTTTCAAAAGTAGCAACAATTAAATTGTGGCCACTAGGATCCATTTCAATTAAGAAAGATGCTAAACCGCGAAATAAACTATAAATAATTAGTGATAAAAATAAATATTTTAATGTTTGCCAAATACTATGTTTAAAATTACTAAAATAATCAACTAAATCTTCTTTTAAAGTTTTAGCATTAAATATTATTACTAAAATGATAAATAAAATACCAATAACATAGTAACCAAACATTATTTCTTTAAAAGCAGTAAAATTTTCATTACTTGGTAACCCTAAAGGGCCTAAAAGGAAATATAAAATAATAAAAATAATAATTATTAATTTAATATCTTTAAATCTTTTTT
>JAQUEG010000035.1 GCA_028685275.1 Bacilli bacterium | reverse complement strand
CAAATAATGTAAATACAGCTGAAATGGGAGAATATACAGTAGTTTATCGCGTTAGTGATAGTGGTGGTAATGAGGCAATCAAAACGAGGGTTGTTTTAGTAGTATCTGATTATGATGAAGAAAAAGGAGTGAACCGACCAAAACTAGCTCAAGGAATGGTGCCAATAAAATGGGTATGGAATGAAGTAAATGAAATATGGGAATATCAAGAAACCACCGAAAATGATTCAGAATGGTATGAATATGGCGAAACAGAACCAACACGTAGATGGGCGAATGCAGTTAGTAAGGATACAGGAGGTGATATTACGGCCTATTGGGTATGGATCCCAAGGTATACCTATAAAATAACTAGTTGTTGGAATGATGATTGTGATGAAAGTGCTGGTAATATTGAAATATCATTTAGTCGAGGAACAGATGATACTAGAGGGGGAACTATTAATATAGTCAATACCTGTACTGTTGATGAAAATGGAATACCAGGAATAACCAATTGTGCTACTGATTCACAACAAACATTAGAATCATCCAATTGGTCAAATCATCCTGCTTTTACCTTTGGTTTAGGTGAAGATGCAGTTGAATTAACAGGCTTTTGGGTTGGTAAGTTTGAGGTAAGTAGTAGTGATCCAGGTGTTATCTATGGTGGTGGGAACACTACCGGTTTAGATATAAAAGTACTCCCAGGTATTACATCATGGCGTTGTAATGCTGTTGGTAATATGTTTATAGTATCTCGTAATATGGAAACAAAAGATATATATGGATGGAATCAGGCAAGTGGATTACAAACTGATGGAACTTTTTCTACAGATAATAATAATGTAGATACCCATATGATGAAGAATATCGAATGGGGTGCCGTAGCATATCTATCGCAATCTATATATGGAAAAAAATCAGAAATATATATAAATCCATCTAGTGAATATTTAACAGGATTTGCAGGAACTGGACCAAGTGTAGGATCAGAATCTACTTGCCCTGGTGCTTCTTGTTTTGCATATAATACAGAACAAGGTCAACAAGCAAGTACCACTGGAACTGTGTATGGAGTATATGATATGAGTGGTGGAGCAAATGAATATACAGCAGCATATATTAATAATTCAAATGCTGATGCAAAATATAAAGATGTATATAATAAAGGAACAACCGATAGCGGAGCAAATAATTATATTGTTGCTATCCATAAAAAAGGCGATGCAGTATATGAAACAAGTTTATCAGTTAATAGTCCATATACTAATTCATGGTATAGCGACAGTTCGTATATGCCCTACTCGTCTAATCCGTGGTTCCTACGTGGTGGTAACTACTCCATTGGTAGCTATGCGGGGGTGTTCTATTTCAGCCACATCAATGGCGATGCCGTCAGCAGCATCGGGTGGCGCGTTGCGGCGCTGGTTGGCGAAGGATTGTAAATCCTGAGCCAACATTACCCTTTTTTTCTTTTGTTCTTTTTCCGAAAGTACTAACCAAAATGCAAGTATCTATGAGAAATAAACGGCTAAAATATAAGGGATGTGCGTACCGCTTTTTTAGAATAAAAAAGCGGTGAAGACGGTGCTGGGTGATAGTCCAGCGCCGTCTTCGAAAAATTTATTAACAATGGTATTTCATGTCAACCATGTGAAATATAGGGTTCAAACTGTTAAATTACATAATTAGTTAATAATAAACAATTTTATTATTAAATTTTAATATTTTGCTAAAAAAATTGTTGTCTTACTTTATTTATTCATTTATAATACTTGTTGTAAGTAGGTGTTATAAATGGAAAACATTAATTTATATATTGATTGTGATGGTGTAATTCTTAATACTATTGATATTCTTATATATTTATTTAAAAAATATAAAATTAATGTGAAGGATGAAATGGCAGTGATTAAATTTTTATCACAATTAGATTGGGATGAAATAATTAAACAAAGTAGTCAGATTAATAATAGTATTTATTATATTAAAGAATTAATTAATTCTAATATATTTAATCCTGCTATTTTATCGCATATTACATGTTTGCAAGAAGCTGCTGCGAAAAGAATATATTTTTTACAGAATGTACCAGGATTATCAGTATTTTTAATTTACAAATTAGAATCTAAAACTACGATTGGTAACGTTCGAAACAAAATCTTAGTTGATGATTACACACCAAATTTAGTTGAATGGGAAAAAGCTGGTGGGATTGGTATAAAATTTACTCAATATAAAAAACCTAATTATCCTTTTTTTCAAATTAGTTCTTTAGAAGAATTATTAATAACAAAAAAAGAATTAATTAAATTAATAGAAAGACCAAAAATTGAATATAAACAAATTATTCTTAGTAAAAGATAAATATTTAAGATTTAATTATAAATTTTAATGATTAAATAAAATAAAATTTTATCTTTTTTATATTTGTATTAATAAATATTTATAGTAAAATATGTAAAGCAATGAAAAATAAGACATAAATTGTCAATTACCATGATATAATTATATATGAAGAAAAGAGGTTTATTATGAAATATCATTTTATTGGAATTAAGGGTTCAGGAATGAGCGCTTTAGAAAGTATTATGCATGATTTGGGTAATAAAGTGCAAGGTTCTGATAAAACTTATCATTTATTTGCTCAAGATGCATTAGAAGAAAGAAATATTACCATGTTACCATTTGATGCCGATAATATTAAAGAAGATATGATTGTCGTCATTGGTAATGCTTTTCGGGACGATCATCCAGAAGTAATAAAAGCAAAAGAATTAGGTGTTAAAACTTATCGTTATTTTGAATTATTAGGTGATTTAACCAAAAAACATGATACAATTGCGGTTTGTGGTTGTCATGGTAAAACCACTACTACTTCATTATTAAGTCATATTTTTAATAATATTATTGGTTGTAATTATTTAATTGGTGATGGTACTGGCTATGCGAAAGAAGGTAACCAATATTTTATGGTGGAAGCTTGCGAATATAAAAGACATTTTTTATATTATTATCCTAAATATACAATTATGACTAATATTGATTTAGATCATATTGATTATTATAAAGATATTGAGGAAATGAAAAAAGCTTATACTGAATTTGGTAATCAAACTACAGAGTTAATTATTGCTTGTGGTGATGATAAACATATTAGAAGTTTAGAATTAGAAACCCCAATTATTTATTATGGTTTTAACGATAATAATGATGTAATTGCGAAAAATATTGAATTAAATAAAGAGGGATCTACTTTTGATGTTTATTATAAAAATGAATTCTTAGGTCATTTTCATTTGCCGTTATATGGAAAACATATGATTTTAAATACTTTAAGTGTTATTACAATGGCTCATATTGTAAAATTAGATTTAAATAAAGTAAAAGATTTAATTAAAACTTTTAAAGGAGCGAAAAGAAGATTTAAAGAAAAAATAATTGATGATATTGTTACAATTGATGATTATGCCCATCATCCAACGGAAATAAAAGTAACTATTGAAGCAGCAAGACAAAAATACCCAGATAAAGAATTAGTAGCGATATATTTACCTAATACTTATTCTAGAGTTAAAGAACTACATCAAGATATGGCTAATAGTTTGAATATGGCTGATAAAGCTTATGTGATGGATATTCGTTGTGATCGTGAAAAGCCAGAAGAATGGCCTGGGGTGTCATCTAATTTAATTATTAATTTATTAAATAATGGTGAAAAAGTAGGTTTTGATACAATTGATAAATTATTACGACATAAAAATAGTGTTTTATTATTTATGAGTTGTACCGAAATATATCATTTACAAGAAAAATATGAAGAGTTATTACAAAAAAAGGAAGGGTCTTAATATGAAAAACTTACCAAAATTTAGTATTAATCGTCCAATAGCAATTATAATGGGAATTATGATTATCCTGATATTAGGGATAATTTCTTTATTTAACTTAACTAGTGAATTATTACCTAGTATTAATTTTCCATATGCTATAATATCAACAACTTATCCTGGTGCTAGTCCAGAATTAATTGAAAATGTTGTTACTAAACCAATTGAAAGTAGTATGGCAACAGTTAGTAATATTAATGATATATCTTCTATTTCTAATGAGAATTATTCAATTGTTATGCTTGAATTTAGTGAGAGTACTAATCTTGATGCAATTTCAATTGAAATGAGTGAAAAACTAGATATGCTTACTGGTATATTTCCAGATGAAGTAACAAAACCGATGGTAATAAAATTAAATCCTAATATGATTCCGATTATGCAATTTGCCATTAGTTTTAAAGATAAAGATATTATTGAAACTAGTAATTTAGTAAAAAATAATATATTATCTAAATTAGAAAGTGTTCCTGGAGTAGCACAAGTTCAATTAATTGGATCAACTGAAGATACAATTAATATAACTTTAAATGAAGATAAAATTAATGAATTAAATAATAATTATCAGGCTATTTTTAAGCAACAAGGACTTCCATTTACCCCAATTAATATTAATTCAGAAATGATAAAAGGTATTTTAGCTGGTCAAAATATGGAAATACCAGTTGGTTATATTAATGATAATAATAAAGAAACATTGGTTCGTATTGGTAATAGGATAAAAAGTATTAACGAATTAAAACAATTACCTATTATTAGTAATCCTATGATGGAAGTTATTATTGATGATATTGCTAATGTTAATATTAAAAGTAATGAAGAAAATAGTTATTCCAAAGTTAATGGTGAACATGCCCTTATTATTTCGATTCAAAAACAAAGTAATTATGCTACTAGTGAGGTAATTAATGATATTAATACTCGTATTGATGAAATAAAATTAGAATATCAAACGATGGAAATTAATATGTTATTAGATCAAGCAAAATATATTAATTTAACCATCAATTCTGTTTTGAAAAATTTAATATATGGAGCTATATTAGCTATCATTGTTTTAATCTTTTTCCTTAAAGATATAAGACCAACTATAATTATTGGTATTGCGATTCCCATCAGTGTTATTGCCACCTTTATTATGATTTATTTTTATGGTATACACTAAATATCGTTTCCTTTGGTGGTCTTGCTCTTGGCGTAGGAATGTTAGTTGATAATGCGATTGTTGTAATTGAAAATATCTTTCGTTTACGAAGTGATGGGGTTAGTATTAAAGATGCTGCTAAACAAGGAGCCGGGCAAGTTGTTAATGCTATTATTGCAGCTACTTTAACTACCATTGCCGTCTTTTTACCAATTATCTTTTTAGAAGGAATGATTGCGGAAATATTTAAACAATTAGCGTTAACTGTATCCTTTGCCTTATTATCTAGTCTTATTGTAGCTATGACCTTAGTCCCTATGATGGCTTCTAAGATGTTTAAAACAAAAAATAAACAAAATATTAGATTAATGTTAAAAACAAAACAATTATATGAAAAATATTTAAATTTTGCATTAAAATATAAGTTTCTAATGATTATTTTGGTATTAATTATATTTGGTGGTAGTATTTGGGGATTAACTAAAATTGGAACTGAATATATTCCAAGTGGGATGGAAGACCATTTAATGATTGATTTAGAAATGCCAGAAGAAATTACTTTTACCGAGAAAAAAGAATTATATGATCAATTTATGAATATGGCGATGAGTATTGAAGGAGTAGAAACGGTTGCGATATCATTATTAAAAGATGATATTAATATTATGGGTGGTAATAATTATGTATTTGTGATAAAAGATGAAGAATCAAAACGAACCTATGATGAAATAAAAGCAGATATATTAACTGAAACTAAAGATGACCCTTTCATTGTTCATATTCAATCAGAAATTGAAATGACTAATATGGTTTCATCGGGAATAAAAATTAATATAATAGGTGATGATTTAAATACATTAAATGAAATTACTAATAATTTTATGAATATAATTAATAACATAGAAGGTATTAATAATGTAACTAGTAATATTGATGATAATCCTTCTGAATTAAGAATTATTATTGATCGTAAAGCAAGTATTAGCCATGGTTTAACTAATTATAATGTTTTTTCAACCTTACATGATTTATTAAATCCTAATTATAAAGCAACTGATATAAATATTAATAACCGTCCTTTTAAGGTTAATGTTTACCCAAGTAAATTAAATACCATAACCGAAGAAGGTTTAAAAAATATTATTATTGATCATACACCTTTAGAAGATATTGCGGATATTATTCCAAGTGAAAGTTGGAATTCAATTAATCGGCAAAATCAAAACCGTTATGTTTCTATTCAAGCAGAAGTAAAAGAAGATTATAACATTGGTTTGATTGGGGAAAAAGTACAAACTGAAATAGATAAATATGAAGTACCTAATGGTTATGAAATTATTTTAACTGGTGAAAACGAAGAAATTAATAATGCTCTAAATTCATTAATTCAAGCTGCTTTATTAGCTGTTGTTTTAATTTATATGGTAATGGCGATCCAATTTGAATCATTATTATATCCATTTATTATTATGTTTACGGTTCCCCTTGCGTGGACTGGAAGTTTTCTTGCTTTATTAATTACGGGCTTACCGCTTAGTGTTGTAGCTTTTATTGGAATGATAATTCTTGCCGGAATTGTTGTTAATAATGGTATTATCTTAGTTGATTATATCAATCAATTAAAGAATGAAGGAAAAGCAACAAAAGAAGCAGTTATTATTGCTGGTAAAACAAGAATGAGACCAATCTTAATGACTTCATTAACGACTATTTTAGCATTAACCGTAATGGCTTTAGATATTCAAAAAGGAACGGCAATGATTAGACCGATGGCAATTACTACAATTGGTGGATTGATTTTCGCTACTATCTTAACCTTATTTATTATTCCATGCATATATGTTATAATGGATAATATAAAATTAAAAATAAAAGGAGGTAATTAAATGTTAAAAGGAAGTGAAACTGAACAAAATTTATTAAAAGCTTTCGCAGGAGA
>JAQUEG010000034.1 GCA_028685275.1 Bacilli bacterium | reverse complement strand
CATTAAAAACTTTTTATAAAGAAACAGATCATATCAATTTGATACCTGAAAATGATCATTATGAACCAATAATTTCAAACGAAGTTATTATCTTAGGAAAAGCAATTGGTTTATATCGTAAAATATAACACCTAAATCTAGGTGTTATTTTTATTTTTGGTTTAATTGTAAAAAGAATAATTCTAAGCCAATTTTTTTATCAATTTGACCAGTTTTTATCTTTAAATCTAAATCAGCTAATTGTTCTAAATATGTTAATAATATTTCTTCATCAATTTTTATTTGACTTGCTAACTTAATTCGATAAGGATGAACCTTTAATTTTATAATAATATCTCGCTCACTATAACCTAGTTTTATTAGTCTTTTAGTTTGATATATTAAGCGAAATTGATTAGCTAAAGTAACAAGCATCATAATAGGTTCTTCCCCTTTTGTTAATAATTGTTGATAAATAGATAATATTTTTGTTAAATCTTTATTCATAACAGCATTAGTAAGATCAAAAATATTATCAAACATACTAGCAGGGGTTAATTCTTTTACATCTTGTTCAGTAATAACTTTTTCCTCATCTTTATAAAGCATTAGTTTATCAAGTTCATTTACTAAAAATGACAAATTATAGTTAACACGACTTATTAATAAATTAAGGGTTTTATCATTAATAACATAATTATTTTTTTGTAACTTATGTCTTGCATAATTAAGTAATTCTCTTTCTTTTAATGCTTTAAACTCTTTAACAATAGCCTTTTGTTTTAATTCTTTAACAATCTTTTTGCGCATATCTAATTTATCAGTATTAACCACAAAAATAATTACTACTTGTTTATTGTAATTATTAAGATATTTAATTAATTCATTAATTTCTAACTCATTAAAATTATTTTTAGAAGTAGTTAAAAAATCACTATTTTGTGCAATAATGATTTTTTGATCACTAAACAAAGATAAAGTACAAGCATCATCAATAATAGTTTTAATAGTTACTTCACACATATCATATTTTACTATATTGGGATCATCATTACCAAATACTTTAATAATAATTTGTTTAATTGCTTCTTCTATTAATAATTTTTCTGGTCCATAAAAAACATAAATATTATGCAATAAAATCACCTTCTATTAGGAAAATAACCACCTGTTATGTGTTTAATATCTGATACCGTAATGAAGGAATCAGGAACTATCTTATTAATAAGTTTTAAAGCCCTTTTAATTTCCTTTCGATTTACTTCAATCATTAATAACAAATTTTCTTGATCTTTACCTTGTGTTACAACAGTTGACACAGCGAATCCTTCCGCTCTCACTTTTTTTACAGCATCATTTTTTATTCCTTTAGTAATAACTTGAATAGAAACACTACCAATTGCTAATTTTTCTTCTAACCAAATACCAATATAAGTACCTAAACTAAAACCAGCGGCATATGATAAAGCAATCCAAATACTAAATTCATCACCTACTAAAGCTTCTCTTACAATTAAAAACCATATTAAAACTTCAACAAACCCAATTAAAGAACCAAAAAGTTTTTTCCCTCTTACTGATAATACCATTCTAACTGTTCCTAATGAAACATCAATAATACGAACAACGATAATCAATAAACAAGTTAATAATAAGCTCACCTTAATTCCTCCATTCCACTATATACAGTATACCAAAACCAAAGCAAAAAATAAACATAGATATTATTAAAAAGGTAAAGAAGCCCCGAAAGGCTTCTTTAATTTATATAAACACTAACGCATTAGTGTCCTAAATTATCATATGCAATAGTAGTATGAATCGTTACTTCATTTTCTTTACAATTAAATCTAATGCTACCATGTTTACTAGTTAAAAAAGTCTTTATATTTCTTTGTTTTAATTTTTCAATTATAACTGGACTAGGATGATTAAAACGATTATTTAATCCTACTGATATAACACCATATTTAGGGTTTACAGTATCTAAAAAGATATTACCAGTGCTACTAATTGAACCATGATGCCCTAATTTTAATATATCCACTTTTAATAAATTATATGTATTTATTAATTTATATTCAATTGTTGATGTAATATCACCAGTTAATAAAATTTTATGTTGATTTAATACTGTACTAATCACAATACTATTATCATTAGGATTAAAATTAAGGCTTGGATTTAAAATATAAAATAAATAACCATTTAAATTAATTGAATCACCTGCTTTAACCATCAGTATATTACTTTTTATTTTTTTTAATTCATTAATTAAATTAATTTCAATTGGCGTTATTGATACTCCATTAAAAACAATGTAATTTACTTTAAAATTAAAAACAATGTTTTTTGCTTCGCCAAGATGATCATAATGTCCATGCGTTAAAATTAAATAATCAATTTTTTTAATTCCTAATGATTTTAAATATGGAATAATAGTATCTTGCCCTAAAGAATAAGTTTTTTGTGGTTGCTCCCAACTTTCCTTTGGATAATTTACTTCCCCACCAGTATCAACTAAAATAGTTCCTTTGCCATAAGGTAAATTAATTAAAATTGAATCACCCTGTCCTACATCAATAAATACTAAATAAGGATCACAAATAAAATAATTAATATTTACGTGATAACTTAATAATATTATTAAAAGTATTATATATAAGTAACGATTTTGGTCGATTTTTATTAAACCAATAGTAATAATTACATAATAACTAATAATTAATAAATAATGAGGTTTAGCTAAAATTAAAATACCCACTTTAATTTGACTAGACCAAAGAGATAAAAATTCCATTAGTTTGATTAAAACAATATATATTGAATCTAAAAAGGGAAAAATAAAAGTTAAAAAAGCACTAGGAAAAAGAATAAAAGTAACATATGGTACAAATAAAAGATTAAATAAAGGACTTAATAAATTAACTTGAAAAAAATAGTTACTACAAATAGGAATACTTGCTAAAAAAGCAATAATCGATACTACTAGTAATTTTCCTAGATATGATGAAACTTTATTAATTAATAATTGCCCTAAAATTAAATAAAAACTAATTATAAAAGAAAATTGAAAACTAATATCATATATTAAAAATGGATTAATCATTAAAAGTAAAAATAAAGTTAATAACAAGATATTAATAGTTTTAATATGAAAATAAAATAGTTTATTAATTGACAATAAAATAAAGAAAACAGTTGCTCTTAAAACTGAACCGGTAAAATCAGTTAAAAATAAATATAAAAGTAAAAAAAGAAAAATAATTAAATAACGAAGCAGTTCTTTTACTTTGATTTTTTTTAAAATATATAAAATAGCAATTGCTAAAAAAGAAACATGTAAACCAGAAATAGCTAATAAATGACTAATACCATTTGTTTGATAAGAATTAACAACCTCACTATTAAGATTATCTTTATTTCCTAATAAAAAGATTTTTAAATAAGAACTTGAATTAGGATTTTTTTCAATTCTATTAATAATCATTTGTTTAATTTTATATCTTAATTGATAATTATCTTTGATTTTAACTATCTTTTCAGCCCTAAAAAGATAATGAATATTTTGATAATATAAATATTGTTGATAATTAAATAAATTAAAAACACGATTAGATGATGGTTTTTTCATTTCTCCTTTTATTAAAACAATGTCACCTAATTTAATTTGATAATTATTCTTTTCAATTTCAGTTTTAAAATAATAATTTACCATAATTGTTTCATCACTAATTAATTCTATTTGTAAATGATTACCATCAATTTTAAAGTGATGAATATAACCAATAATTTCATTTTCATTACCATTATATTTACTTTTATATACACCAAAGTTAGTTATTAATATACTATAAATAAGGGCGATAACAGTTAAACTATAATATAAATAATTAGAGAGTAATAAGGTCCTTAATTTGAGCAAAGGTGCTTTCCCCAATTCCTTTTACATTCATTATATCTTCAATTGTAGTAAATAAACCATGTTCATTTCGATAATTAATAATATCTTGCGCTTTAGATGGACCAATTCCCGGTAATGTTTGTAATTCTTCTACGGTTGCTTCATTAAGAGCAACTTTAGTTGATAATTCCTCTTCTTTTGGCTTTTCTTCTTTCTCCGTATTATTACATGCTTGATTAATTTTTGGATCAGGACATTTATTTTCTTTTTCAACCTCTTTAATTGTTTCCGTAATTGTTTTATTATCTTCTTTAAACTTTTTTATTTCTGCTTTCGTATAAATAATAATCATCATTTCATCTTTAATAATTTTACTTAAATTTAAAACACTAGTATCAGCATCTTTTTTTAAACCGCCCGCTAAAGCAATCGCATCAAAAATACGACTCCCTTTTTCTAATTTATAAACTGCTGGTTTTTGAACCGCCCCTTTAATATCAATATAATAATATTCAGGTTCGGTTATTATTGCGACTTCTTTCTCATTTTCACCTTCCATCATATTTTGCGTTAATTCTAATTCATTATTATCCTCTAATGCCGTTATAATTGTTGAATTATTTTTCTTTAACCACCAACCTCCTATCAATAAAATGATAATTATGGGAATAATAAATTTTTTCATAAAAAAAAACCTCCTTTATAGAGATTATTTTATTTTATTTTATCTTTTTCCTTGTTTTAAAATTTTTTCTTTTATTTTTAATTTATTTTCTATCTCTACTCGTTGTACTAAAGCAAGCGCTATTGATAAATTAAGGACATAAGAACCACCATAACTTAAAAATGGTAATGGTGCCCCTGTTAAAGGAAATAAACCTAAAACACCAACTAAATTAACTAATACATGAAATATAAAATACATTGCTACTCCATAT
This sequence comes from Bacilli bacterium, assembly GCA_028685275.1. GTDB lineage: Bacteria > Bacillota_I > Bacilli_A > RF39 > UBA660 > SKGN01. Next base: position 2,153 of record JAQUEG010000034.1, on the reverse strand, counting down.
ACAATAATGGAACCACTTAAACTATAACAATGATTAGCAATCTTTAATAGACGATAAAAAATAAAAACAAAAATTAAAATAATAATAATACCTATAAGCAGCCCTAATTCTTCTACTATAACGGGGAAAATAAAATCAGTATGGGCAGCTGGTAAATATAAATACTTTTGGGTACTATTACCAAGACCAACCCCGAATAAACCGCCATTATTGATGGCAATAAAGCCATTACATACTTGATAACCAGTATTTTCACGATAACGTTGGCAAGGATTTAAAAAAGTTAAACGATCAAGTTGGCTTTGGCGAAAAAGTGGTTTATCATTTAAAACTAAAATAAAAGCAAAAAGAATAATCGCACCAATTCCAATTTGAAATGCTTTTCTTTTAATCTGAGGGGTAATAGGAACAGCCAAAAAAGTAAAAGTAACTATTCCCATAATAATACAAGAAGTTCCAAAATCTGGTTGTAAAAAGGTTAAAATTACAATTGCAAAAGCATATAATATAGGTTTATAAAGTACCACATAACTATCTGATTTATAATGTTTACCATAATATATAGCCATATAAAAAATTATAATTGTTTTCGCAAATTCACTTGGTTGAAAATGAAAAAAACCAAAATCTAACCATCTTCTCGCACTATTAATTACTGCTCCATAACTAAAAACAAAGATTAAAGCACCAATAATACAATATAAAGCAAATGGTGCTAAAAAACGATACTTTTTTATAGGAGTTACAATTATAAAAATAGAAGCAATTGAACAAATAAATAAGATAATTGCATGTTTAAAAAAAATGGAATAAGGATTTCCGAATAAAGCTGCTCTTACATTAGAAGCACTAAAAACCATTAATAAACCAAATAAAAACATAATAATAGTTACAATTAATAGGGGTTTATCCATTCTATTTATCAATTTCTTCATTAGGTTTCACCTCGATATTAATATAATACCATAATAAATAGTATTTTGACTATAAAACAAATAAATTTAGGTTATTACTATAACCAATTTAACACTTTTATAATACATTATAATAGATTAAATAAAAGGAGGTAAATATATGTATTCTTATGGCTATGGTGGTAGTTATGGTTATGGTGGTTATAATGCATGCTGTCCAGTATACCAAACACCTTATCCATGTGGCCCAGGTTATGGGTTTGGTTTTGGTTCTAATTCAGCCATCATCCTAGTACTATTTATCCTATTAGTAATTATCATCGGGGCACGTATTATTGGTTAATTTAAAAAGGGAAGATAACTTTCCTTTTTAAATATAGAATTTTATGATAAAATATAAGTAGTTTTGGAGTGATATTAATGATTAAATTAATAGATATATTAGATGAAACCAATAAAAAATTAAGAACAATTAGTAAAGAAATAAAATTTCCTTTAACTAAAGAAGATAAAGATACGGTAAACGATATGATTGAATATCTGACTAATAGTCAAATTGAAGAATATGCAAGAAAATATAACTTAAGACCTGGAATGGGATTATCAGCTGTTCAATTAGGAATTCTTAAACGTTATTTTGTTATTGTTCACGAACAAGAAGATCGAAGTTTTAATAATTACATAGTTTTTAATCCTAAAATTATTAGCCATTCCGAAGAGTTAATTTTTGCTGGTAGTGGCGAAGGTTGTTTAAGTGTTAATCGTGAAATAGAAGGAATTGTACCTCGTTATGCTCGAATTACAATTGAATATCAAGATGAAAAAGGCGAAAAACAAATATTAAGAGCAAGAGAAGAATTAGCCATTGCCGTTCAACATGAAATTGATCATTTAAATGGAATTCTATTTGTTGATAAAATAGATCCTAATAATCCATATAAAAATGAAGAAAAGATGAGAATGATTTAATTTCATCTTTTTTTTTATTTCGCGTTTAATTATTAATTTTTTTTAATCTTGCAAAATTATTGCATTTTGGTTAGTACTTTCGGAAAAAGAACAAAAGAAAAAAAGGGTAATGTTGGCTCAGGATTTACAATCCTTCGCCAACCAGCGCCGCAACACGCCACCCGAGGTAGCTGTTGGCAATGCCATAGTAATTGTTGAAGTGGAACACCCCCGCATCGCTACCACTGGAGTAGCGACCACCACGCCGGAACCACGGAATAGACGAGCTGG
>JAQUEG010000033.1 GCA_028685275.1 Bacilli bacterium | reverse complement strand
TTCTCATTCTATTTTTTGTTCCCGCAGGTTTTCCCATATATTTTATCTCCTTTATTTAATTTTAGCATAGAAAAAGTAGACTGGTGTTTTTTTACCTGTCTACTTTTATCATATCACTTCATAATTAGTGGCTTTTTTTAAACGCAATCGACGAATGTATCTTCTAAACATTTAATAATACATACACAACGCAAGTCTATTGTGAAAAATGAATCTGTTGCAGCAAAAGTAATTGGACCTCTAGGACATGCTTCTTCTTTTTCTAGTACACGGAAGGTTGCACAGCAATCTTCAATTTTTTCAATTCTAAATACATTAGAGAAACAAGTTGTTTCATTTATTGGTTCTTTAGTTGTTGACATTTGTAATGGTTGATTACCATTATTGCATTTTAAGAATAATTGAACCGGTCTTGTGTTGCATTCAACACGGCATCCTAATCCTCCTAGAAATTTGCGATCACAAGTATCTAATTCATCATGTTTTTTAGCATTTTTTTGTGCTAAATAAATAATTCTAAGGATATCGCCAATGCATTTACAATCTTCATTGTTATTGCACATTTATATATTCCACCCCTTTATCTTGTATATTAATAAGATATTCTTTAACTTCAAAGCAGTGTATAATTAAAACCTAAATATTAACAGTTTTATTTTTATAAAGGATATAGTATAATATAAAAAGGTGATAGATATGCAATATATTCAATATTTAATTATTATAGTAGTATTAGTTATTGCAGCTTTAGTTATTATTAAAGCTAGTAAGAAAGACTTTCATATTGAAGCTAATAAATTAGTTGAATATTTAGGTGGAAAAGATAATATTATTAGTGTAGAAGCTAATATGTCACGTTTTAAAGTGATGTTAAAAGATGTATCAATAGTTAATAAAGATGCAATTCAAAAATTAGGAGCACGTGGAATTGTAGAAATTGATAATCAACTTAAAATTATTTTAGGAACAGAAGCAGAACGATTACGGAAATATATTGAAGACTTAATAAAATAGAAGGACATTAATGAGCATATATTTACAAATTGTGTAATTAAATTGTATTTTTCATTATTGTTCTTTTTTTTTCGACAAAAAGAAACATGCTGTTACTTTATACTATTATTAATAGTTAGGAGTGATGATATGATTATTATTGATGCAATTATAATTAATACTGTTCTTATTTTATTCCCAATTTTTAGTTATTTTTTGTTTTCGATTTATAGTAAAGATGCGGGACATAAAGTAGATGATTTAGTATTTGATTTAGCTATTTATAGTTCAATTTATTTAATTTTATCGCATTATGAGGATATTGTTTTAATTAAAATGGTAATGTTAACAATTCCATTATTAATTGTATATTTAAAAGAAAAATGGGAAGCAATATTAATTATTTCAATTGTAATAAGTATTTATTATTTTTCCGAAGGAGTAAATTGTTTATTAATTATTTTCGAATTTATATCATATTATATTCTTTTTAAATTAGCAAAAAAAAGAAGTTTAAATGATTATCATATATTAGGTATTTTTACTTTAATAAAAATTGTTACATTAAGTTATATTTTGTTTCAACTAGAGTCAATTATTAATAGTTATATAATTATTAATTATATAATTTCGGTAATTATTTATTATTTTAGCATTATATTTGTTTATCATTTATTAGATAAGTGTGAAAAAATAGAAGATTATCATATTGTGGCAAAGGAATTAGAGGAACAAAAACAATTTCGTGAATCTTTATTTAAAATTACACATGAAATAAAAAACCCGATTGCTGTATGCAAAGGATATTTAGAAATGTTAAATACTGATAATCAAGATCATGTAGAAAAGTATATTCCAATTATAAAACAAGAAATAGAGCGCTCGATAACATTAATGAATGATTTTTTAGAATTAACTAAATTAAAAGTGGAATGTACGGAAATGAATGTTACTCTATTATTAGAAGATGTAAATGAAATGGTAAAAGGATTGGTTAAAGAGCGAAAAATAAAGTGGGAAAGTGATTATTTTGATTATCCGGTGTATATAAATGGGGATTATAAACGTCTAAAACAAGTGTTATTAAATTTGATTAAAAATTCAATTGAAGCAATAAAAAGAAAAGATGGGGAAATTAAGTTAATAACAAAAAAGCAGCGTCATAAATTAATCATATCTATTATTGATAATGGTATTGGAATGGATCGGAATACTTTAAAAAAGATTGGGAAACCATATTATACAACTAAAAAAGGCGGGACCGGTTTAGGGGTGCGTTTATCAAAAGAAATAATTGAAGCTCATTTTGGGATTCTTCAATATAAATCAAAAAAAAGTAAAGGGACAACAGTTGTAATCACTTTACCATTTATGAAAAAATCCATTTAAGGATTTTTTACGAAATATATTTTATTAATAATATGGGTAATATGGATAGTATGGATAGTATGGATAATTATACGAATAAGGTGGTCGTAAAACAGAACTAGTTAGTGCTCCTAAAGTAAATGGAACAATGAATCCTCCACCAAATCCACGACCATAACGAAAACCAGGATAAAATGAACGACGCCTAATTCCAAACATTGTAATTCTCCTTTCATTTTATTGTATGAAAATTAAAAAAAAAGGTGAAAAGACACAATAATTATGAAATAAAAAACCTCACTATTAATAGTGTGGTAATTTTTAGTGCTTAGTTAAGCGATAAAAATTAAATGAAGGTTTATTAAATAAACGAAAATTTAATGTTGAAGTTCCTAAACCGCCCGAGATAAAAAAATCAGTGTCCTTTATTTTATAATAAGGTTCAAAATATTTTTTACTACCTTTTGGTGCTACTATAGTACCAATAAAAGGCAATCTAACTTGACCGTTATGTGAGTGTCCACCTAATACTAATTCAAAATTATGTTGTTTAACTTTTTCAAAAATATCAGTTGTGTGCATAATTAAAACTTTATAAGTTTTTTCCTTTAAATTTTTATTTTCCTCTATTTGAAAAAAGTGCATAGTTTTGTTTATGTTAGGGGAACCATTAATTTCAGATTCTAATCCCCCAATGAATATAAATTCTTGCTGTTCGTTGTAAATAATATCATAATCATTACCAATATTTTTAAAATTACTAGCATTTAAAATGTCATTATATTCTTTAAAATAAAAATCATGATTACCACTAACTGCATATTTACCGTATGTAGTTTTAATATTGGTTAATTGTTCAGTAATTATATTTTTTTCTTTTTTAGTTAAAACATTTGATTTATCAATTAAATCACCAGTAAAAACTACAATATCAGGTTTAATTAAATTGATTTTTTTAACAATCATTTTTAATTCTGGTTCTTTTATAGTCCTCCCATAATGAATATCACTAATATGAACAATTTTTAAACCGTGAAAATGAGTAGGTAATGCTTTATTAGTTACTTTATATTCTTTAATAATAAGTCCACTAGTACTAATATACCTAGACCATAATAATAATGAAATTAATATTATTGAAATTAATAATATTTTATAAATTACTTTAAACTTTTTTTTGCTTTGTTTTTCTTTTTTCATATGAACTCCTATTATAAAATAAGTAAATATAGTGTTATTAAAATTGTATTATGTAAAGCGTGAATTACAATTGGAGTGAACAAATTATTAGTTTTATAATAAATATAAGCAAATATGCCTCCTAATGTTCCATAAGGAATTATATATAAAATGTCCCAATAAGTTTGAATAGATGCTAAAACATGAGCACCGCCAAAAAGGATGGCACTAACAACAATGAAACCCCATTTGTTTTTAATTATATCTTTGATTATTTTACGGCATATTATTTCTTCAGTTAAAGGCGCATATATAACAGTTGAAAAAATCATGTATAAAGGAACGATTCCTAATAACTCCCTAACTGCTTGTTCATTTTGTGCTAAATCGTTTGGATTTAAAAAATTTATAACCATGTTAGAAATAATCATTATAATTAAACCAAAATACCAATAACGAATAGTTTGATTAATATATTTCTTACCATTTTTTTTAAAATCTTGATAATATTTAATTATATCTTTATTATATATCATTAAAAGAAAACCAAGATAAATGATATTCATGGTAGTTAAATAAATTGCTTTCCAATTATTGGGGAGTAGTTTTATACTAGTATCAAATAATTCGAATGGTAAATTGGTGAAAAGGGAAAAAAGGAAAAAAGAAAAAAAAACTAATGTGCTTTTTAAGTATTTATTCATTTGTATTGCTCCTTTACTATAATTATTATAACAAAAAAATGAGAAAAATGATAAAAAAATATTAAAAATAAAAAAAGTATGATATAATTATTGCGACAGCAAGAGTGAGATATTCTCACTCTTTAACTTTTAATTAATGGAGGAACGCATGAAAAATAAGCAAAAATTGATAAATTTATTAAAAGAGCCATTATTAACGATTGGTATTAAAATTGATAACATTATTGAATTAAAAGAAGATAATATTAATTTTTTACGAATAATTATTGATAAAGAGCCTTATATTGATATAGATGATTGTGTTGAAGCGACAAAAATTATTAATAAAATTATCGATAAAGTAGATATAAGTGACGAGTCATATGTATTAGATGTGTGTTCTAAACAAAAAGGAGGTAATATTAATGGATAATCAGGCTTTTATTAAAGCGGTAAAAAATATTGCAAAAGAGAAAGGGATTTCGGAAGATGTAATTTGGAATGCTATGCAATTAGCGCTCATTACAGCTTATAAAAAGAATTTTAATGCTCAAACGAATGTTCAAGTTGATATTAATCAAGAAACTGGAAAAATTAAAATAGTTTCATTAAAAACAGTTGTTGAAGAAGTAAACGATAATTATTTAGAAATAAATTTAGAAGAAGCTAAAAAGGTAAATCCAGAAAGTAAGATTGGTGATGTTCTTGAAGAGGAAGTGACGCCACAAGATTTTGGACGTGTTGCGGCTTCTACTGCTAAACAAGTAGTAACGCAAAAAGTGAGAGAAGCGGAACGAGAAAGTATTATGAGTGAATTTAATGATAAACAAGAAGAATTAGTAGTTGGCTTAGTGTCAAGGGAAGATGCTAGTAATTATTATATTGATTTAGGACGTGCACATGGCATTTTACCAAAAACAGAAACAATTCCTGGCGAAAATGTTGTAATGGGTTCTTCAATTAAAGTATATATAACTAAAATTGAAAATACTTCTAAAGGTCCGCGTATTATGTTATCAAGGACTCATTATGGTTTTCTTAAACGATTATTAGAATTGGAAGTGCCAGAATTACAAGAGGGAATTGTAGTGTTATATAGTATTGCTCGTGAAGCTGGCGTTCGTAGCAAAATTGCTGTTTATTCAGAAAACGTTAATATTGATCCAATAGGAGCTTGCATTGGCGAAAAAGGGGAACGAATTCAGCGTATTATTGAAGAATTAAATGGTGAAAAAATTGATGTTATTAAATACGATAAAGATCCAATTATCTTTATTAAAAACGCTTTAAGTCCGGCTAGGGATATTAAAGTATATATTACTAATAAAAGAGAGCAATTGGCATTAGTTATTGCTGAGGGTGATAATGTGTCATTAGCAATTGGAAAAAAAGGACAAAACATACGTTTAGCAGCGCGCTTAACTAAGTATAAAATTGATTTAAAAACAAGTGAACAAGCACAATTAGCAGGAATTAATTTTAGTGATTATGAAGGATGTGATGATTTTGAATAAAAGGAAAGTCCCCCTTCGTAGTTGTGTAATTACTAAAGAAAAATTACCAAAAAAAGAATTAATTAGAGTTGTTCGTAATAATATTGGTGAAGTATTTATTGATTTGAAAGGTAAAGCTAATGGGCGCGGGGCTTATTTAAAAAAGGATATCGATGTTATTAAAAAAGCAAAGGCAACAAAAACATTAGAAAAACATTTAGAATTAGAAATACCAACTGCGATTTATCAAGAATTAGAAGAATTAGTAAATAAAATAATTTAATAGAAAGAGGGTGATATCTAATGATGAGTGTGAAGGAATATGCTCAAGATATTAATAAAACAATAGAAGAGGTATTAGCTAAATGTAAAGAATTAAATATAGATGTTAACTCAACTGAAGATATATTGGAAGAGGATCATGTTATTGATTTAGATAATGCTTTTAATAATATGTTTACTGAAGAAAAAGAAGAGGGAACTGAAGATATAATTGATGATGAAAAAATTGAAGAAATTATTTCAAAGGTTAATATTGATGTTGATGATACAGTTAAAAAGCAAAAATTAAAAAAACGTGTTGATAATAAAAATAATGATTTTTTTGTTAAACGAAAAGAAATGTATAAAAACAAAGAAAAATTAACTGCTAATATTCCAACTGCTCAAGAAAATATTATTCTTTATAAAGAAGGAATGACTGTTAACGAATTAGCTAATACATTAGAAGTAAGGGCAGCTGAATTAATTAAAAAATTAATAGATTTAGGAATTATGTCTAATATTAATTCGGTAATTTCTTTTGATGATGCTGAATTATTAGTAGTTGATTATAACAAAGAATTAAAGCGGGCTGAAACACAGGATGAAGCTAATTTTGAGAAATTAGAAATTACTGATGATGAAAAAGATTTAGAGTGTCGACCACCAGTTGTTACAATTATGGGGCATGTGGATCATGGAAAAACTACTTTATTAGATAAAATTAGGGAAACCAATGTTGTAGGTAGTGAATTTGGTGGTATTACTCAGCATATTGGTGCTTATCAAATTACTTATCATGATCAAAAAATTACTTTTATTGATACCCCTGGACATGAAGCATTTACTGAAATGAGGGCACGTGGTGCTAGTATTACTGATATAGTTTTAATAATAGTGGCTGCTGACGATGGGGTAATGCCCCAAACTAAGGAAGCGATTGATCATGCTAAAGCAGCAAAAGTACCAATTATTGTTGTTATTAATAAAATTGATAAAAAAGAAGCTGATCCAGATAAAATAATGACTCAAATGACTGAAAATGGATTAACACCAGAAGAATGGGGAGGCAATACTATTTTTACTAAAGTTTCGGCTACTACTGGTGTTGGGATTCCAGAATTATTAGAAAATATTCTTTTAGTAACAGAATTAGAGGAGT
>JAQUEG010000032.1 GCA_028685275.1 Bacilli bacterium | reverse complement strand
ATTGTTACTACAATATGAACCATAACCTGATATGCTATAAACATAACGACTATCATTTAATAAATCTTGAAAGTTTTTAATGCGATTATTAGGATCTAAATTACTTAAATATTGATCTAAATCATTGCAAAACATATAACCATCTAAAGAAGAATTATATAATGCGTTTAATTTATTAGTATAAAAATTTTCAATATATATTATTTCTGCACCTAATGCTTCCATTTCCTTTATCGCATTTTCCATTAACTTTTCTACTTCTGGCGATGAATATTTTAAAACAGGGATATTCGAATTAGGATTACTAGTAATAAAATCTTTAATAATACCAACTTTAACGCCATTTAAGCCATCTTCTTTTAAATATTTAGTATAGGTATTAGGAATCTTATTAATACTTTTACTGGTAACTTTATCATTTTTATCATAACCACTAATATAATCAAGTAAAATCGCTAAATCAGTTACTGTTCTAGTTATGGGACCACTAATATCTCTTTCTAAAGTATAAGGTAAAATACCAGTTCTACTAACTAAGCCCATCGTTGGTCTTAGACCTACTAGATTATTTACAGCAGCAGGTCCTCGAATTGAACTATTAGTATCAGTACCTAAGCCAATGGTTGCTAGATTAGCAGCTACTGCAACTGCAGTACCACCACTAGAGCCATAACTCGAGTATTTAAGATTATAAGCATTTTTAGTTGTGTAAAAAGAACTAATGGAACTAGAACCAGAAAACGCAAAATTACTCATATTAGTTTTAGCAAGAATAATTGCTCCCGCATCAATTAATTTTTGAATAATAAAAGCATTTTTAACAGGATAGGAATCATTTAAAGCTTTCGCACCACCAGTTGTTGGTAACGATACAAAATCAATATTATCCTTAATCACAATAGGAATACCATGAAGTAAACTTCTCGGTCCTTTAGTTCTTCGTTCATTATCTAATTCTTGTGCTTGTTTAATAGCATCTTCATTAACATTAATAATTGCTCCATATTGTTGGTTATAAGTGTTAATCCGATCTAAATACAAATTTACTAATAATTTAGCTGATAAATAACCATTATCATAAGCAGTTTGAATTTCTTTAATGGTTATTTCTTCAATATCAATTACCGCTTTATAATTAGCTTCTACTAATGGAAAATGAAAACAAAATATAATAGCAGTAATGATGCCAATAATAATTCTTTTTTTCATTTACAACATCCTTCTATTTTAAGTATAGCACCACCTTAATCAAATAACAAGTGTGTAAATAAAGTGCAAAATAATATAAATTTATTGATAATTATTACTTAATAGGAGTATAATTGATATGAAAGACAGGGAGGAATTATAAAATGAAGAAAAAAAGGATTATCATAATAGTTATATTATTAATGTTAGGTTTATTAAGTTATTATATATATGATCAATATGGTGGTCGTTTGTTTAATAAACAAAATCATACTGGTAATAATGACAAACAAAAACCAAATGAAAAAGATCCGGAACCAGAAATACCTAAATTACAAATTGTTGATATGGATTCTAATACTAGACCAATAGCCGTTATGATTGATAATAATGCTAGTGCAATACCCCATCATAAAGGGTTAAGTGATGCTTATATAATATACGAAATAGTAGTTGAAGGTGGTATTTCAAGACTATTTGCCATTTATAAAGATGCAAAAACAGAAGAAATTGGACCAGTCCGCAGTGCTCGTCATTATTTTTTAGATTATGCTTTTGAAAATGACGCTGTTTATGTTCACTTTGGCCATAGTCCGAAAGCAATAGCAGAAATTAATACATTAAAAGTAAATAGTATTAATGGAATATATTATGACCCAGCTTTTTGGCGCGATAAAAATATAAAGAAACCACATAATGCTTTTACTAGTATGGAAAGGTTAAATAATGCGATTACTAAAAAGAAATATCGTGCTACTACGGAAGAAGAAGTATTGTTGAATTATTCAATTGAAGCAATCGAATTAAATGAAGTAGAAAATGCTATTTTAGCTAATAATATAACAGTTGAGTATTCAAGTAGTAATGTGGTTAATTATGAATATGATCCTACAAACAAAGTATATAAACGTTATACAAGAGGAAAACCACATGTTGATGAGGGAACAAAAGAACAATATACTTTTAAAAATATTATTGTATATCAAGTAAAAAATTTCCCCTTACAAGTACTTGGTGGTAGCGGTCGTCAAGATCTTGCTAATACTGGTAGTGGTGAAGGCTATTATATTACTAATGGGTATGCTATTCCTATAACATGGAAAAAAAATACTCGTTCAAGTAAAACCATTTATAAAGATCTAAATGGTGAAGAAATAAAAATCAATGATGGTTCAACTTTTATAAATATTCAACCACAAGGAAAAAAATTAGAACTAGAATAAAAAAACAGCTTAGCGCTGTTTTTTTGGTGAATTTATTTTATTAATTACTTCACCTAAATAATTATAAAAATTAGTAACATCATCCTTATTATTTATATCAAGACCTAAATTATTAAATATTCTAGTTATCTCTTTAGCTACATATTTTTGTTTTTCCGTTTTTGATTTTTGAACCATATTTTTATTTTTATCTTCATACATTCGTTCTTCAGCAATTCTTACCATGCTATTGAAAGTTTTAATTAATTCTAGTCCTAATAAATTTTTTGGTAAAGTTATTTCACTTGTATCAACAACCCCAATTGATAATGACATATTATCAATTTTATTTTTAATATTATTTTTTATTCTTTTTATTACTTTAACTAAAGCCATTTCTTTTGTACAATTAGGTAAAATAATAATAAACTCATCGCCACCACTTCTAATTGCAATATTATTTAAAATATTACTATTTAATAAAAAGGTATCCATTAATTCTTCTCTATTAGTTCTAATTGATTTATGAATTATTTCCGAAATAGCAATAATTCCTTCATCACCAGCTTGATGTCCCATGGTGTCATTTACTAATTTAAGGCCATCAATATCACAAAAAAGAAGAGAAAAGGTATGTTTATTAGTATTATTTATTTCATTAAGTAAAACGCCTTCAATCATAGTTAAAGTTAAGTATTTAGTATAATTATGTAAAAACTTTTGATTTAAAAAATTAGTTAAAGGATCTAATAATAATAATTCCTTATTATTAGAATCTAATTTATTGATTAAACCTTTAACTTTTTTATTTTCTTTTTCAATTTTTTCTTTTTCTAATTTAACTGCTTCTAAAGTAATATTATTAATCATATTGGCACTCCTTTACAAATTGTATCTATATTTTACCATAAATCTTTATTTTTATCATAAAATAAGATAAAATAATAAATGCTATTATATTAATAATGAGGAGTGTAATAATGAAACAAACAAAAAAAGTAATTATGGGCATGGTTATTGGTGGGGGAATGGTTTTACCAGGTGTGAGTGGTGCGGTTATTATGGTTATTTTTGGTTTATATGATAAGGTGATGAAGAGTTTAAGTAATTTTTTTAAAGATATTAAAAATAATAGTATGTTTTTATTACCGATTATTATTGGGGTTATAATTGGTGCTTTTTTATTTGGAAACATTCTTTATTTTTTGTTTGAAAATCACGAAGTAGCAACAAAATGGGTATTTATTGGTTTGATATTAGGTGGATGCCCAATATTGTTTAAAGAAATAAAAACCGAGGGAAATAAAAAAATATATTGGCATGCTTTTTATATTTCTTTTATATTAGCATTTATTTTATTTGTTATTGCTATGCGTTTATTTGATATTAATTTTTCTTTATACTTAAATGATAATTTATTAGGTTACATCCTTTTATTTATTGCTGGTTTTCTTTTTATATCAGGAAAAATTATTCCTGGCATTAGTAGTTCTTTATTATTACTTTTAATTGGAATGTATGAATATGTTTTAAATGTTATTGTCAATTTTTTTCAATTAGAATTAAGTGATTATATATCTTTAATTCCATTTGTAATTGGTGTTTTGGTTGGAGCAGTTTTTTTAGTTAAATTAATTGCTAGTTTATTAGAACATCATTTTAATATCACTTATAGTATTATTATTGGTTTTGTTTTAGGTTCAATTCCTGGATTATATCCAGGTATTAGTTTTGATTTAAATGGTTTATGGTTAATTTCATTAGCGATTCTTGGTTATGTTTTTGCCTATTATTTTTCTCATCGTTTTAGTTAAAAATGATAGCATATAATATTATAGTATAAGTTATTATTTAAAGTTGTAGGTATTGACAAATAAAAGGAATATTTAGTATACTATAGTAGTCATTAATGATGACATGCGGTTCCATAGTGTAGTGGTTAACACGTCTGCCTGTCACGCAGAAGATCGCGGGTTCAATCCCCGTTGGAACCGCCATGTGGCTTTGTAGCTCAGTCGGTAGAGCAGAGGACTGAAAATCCTCGTGTCGGCGGTTCGATTCCGCCCGAAGCCACCATTACTTATTTTTTTGATATGCGCCTGTAGCTCAATTGGATAGAGCGTCTGACTACGGATCAGAAGGTTATGGGTTCGATTCCTATCAGGCGCGCCATAATGTAAATAATAGAGATAATTCTCTAATTTTTATTTATAAAATTACAAAATATTTTTCCTATTAATTGAATATAGTATATTAATTCAAAAGCAAAATTATTATGATATACTATAATAGAGGTGAAAAAGATGCTAGAAATAAAAAAATTTTCTAAATCGTATGGTAATAATACGAAAAAAGCAGTTGATAATTTAAATTTAACTATTAATCGCGGTGAAATATTTGGTTTTGTTGGTCATAATGGTGCTGGTAAAACAACGACCATAAAAGCCATTGTCGGAATTAACGAAATAGATGAAGGCGATATTTTTATCGATAACATATCAATTAAGGATAATGCTATTGAATGTAAAAGAAAAATGGCCTACATTCCTGATAATCCAGATATTTATACATCTTTAACTGGTATTGGTTATTTAAATTTTATTGCCGATATTTATGATGTTTCCGTTAAAGTAAGGGAAGCATTAATTGAAAAGTATGCTAAAATATTTGAAATTCATAATTACTTAGGTGATTTAATTTCTACATATTCACGTGGTATGAAACAAAAACTAGTTATTATTGGTGCTCTTATTCATCAACCAAAATTATTAGTACTAGATGAACCTTTTGTTGGTTTAGATCCAATGTCAACCCATAATTTAAAAAATATAATGAAAGATTTATGTAAAGAAGGAACATCTATTTTCTTTTCATCCCATGTTTTAGAAGTAGTAGAAAAACTATGTGATCGTGTGGGTATTATTAAAAAAGGCGAGTTAATAGCTTGTGGCGAAATGAAAGAATTAAAAGGCGATAAAGATTTAGAATCAATTTTTTTGGAGTTGAATGAATAATGAAAATGTTATGGTTATTATTAAAAACTAATATTATTAATTCCCTTAAGCTTAATAAAATATTAAAAACATCAAAAATGAAATTAGTAATGTATAGTTTAGTAGTCATTGGTTTATCCGCTTCCTTTTTTGTATCTATTTTTCTTTCCGCAATTGAAGTAGTAGCCTTTTTTCATCAATATAATTTAACTAATTTAATGTTAGTAGTATTTTTTGTAATGGCTTCTTTTATTACTTTTTTCTTTACTATTTACAATGCTAAAGGAAGTTTATTTAATGCTAATGATAATAATATGCTTTTATCAATGCCAATTAAAAGTAGTGTTATTTTAGCAAGTAGGTTAATATCTTTAATTATCTTTAATTTATTAACTATTTTAATTTTTATGGTACCCGTTATTATTGCTTATATTACAAAATTCAATGTTGGTTTTCATGATTATTTGTTTATTTTCACAATCTTTATTTTATTACCAATAATTCCTACCATTTTAGCAAGTTTATTTGGTTATTTAGTTGCCTATATAGCATCAAAAAGTAATAATAAATCGATGATTGAATTATTAATGTCTTTTTTATTTATTATTGTTTTTGTATATATAAGTAATAGTAGTAATCAAATATTAACATATATAATTAAAAATTTAAATTCATTAGAAAATATTATTAAATGGAGTTTTTATCCTATTTATTTAGTATATAAGGCATTTATGGAGTATGATTACTTATCGTTAATTTTATATATAGTAATTAATATTTCATTATTTCTTATTTTTATTACGATATTAAGTAAATCATTTAAAAAAATTATTGCCAAATTACATGAAAGTAAAACAAAATCTAATTATCAAATGAAGCATTTAAAAGCTAGTTCAATTAAAAAAACATTATTAATAAAGGAGATAAAGCGGTATTTTTCGTCACCAATTTATTTATTAAATACTTCCTTTGGTGTTTTAATGTTTATAGTGTTCGCATTAAGTAGTATCTTTTTTGCAAAAGAACAATTACTTGAATTTTTAGATTTAAGTGCTAATGGTATTACATCTTTTCAAATAGTACTTTTAGGGGTAGCATTTATAACATTTATTTCTATCACAACATCGTCTTCAATCTCTTTAGAAGGAAAAAATTTTTGGTTATTAAAAACTTTACCAATTGCTCCCAAACAAATAATAAGTGCGAAGGTAGGGTTAAATTTATTAGTTGTTTTACCTTTAACTTTACTTGCCATTATAATGTTTAAATTTACTTTATTGTTAACTATTATTGAAGTATTGATTATAATGTTAGTAGCAATTTTATTTACCATATGTGCTGCTCAATTTGGTTTGTTAATTAATTTGAAGTTTCCGAAGATGGATGCTAGTAGTGATACAGCAGTTGTTAAAAGAAGTACAAGTAGTGTTATTTCTTTGTTTGTACCTATAGTATTAATTATAATCTTAATTAATGTTTATGCACAGCTAAGTAATAACATTAATTTTAATATGTTTTATCAATTATTATGGTATTTGTTTTTATTATCATTATTATAGAAAAAATTATATTAAATACTTGGGGTGTAAAAAGAATAAAAAAAATCAACTAAATAATTAATATAATGTATTGATTTCATTATAAATTTATGATATTATTAAATCGTATTTTTAATTAAATACGGTTAATCGGGAAGTAGCACAACTTGGCAGTGCGTTCGGTTTGGGACCGAGAGGTTGCAGGTTCAAATCCTGTCTTCCCGACCAGTTTAAAACTCACTCCAAATTCTTGGAGTAAAACATACGAAAAACCGTGGAAATAAAAGGAAAATTCACGGTTTTTGTTTTGCTAAAATAAGGAGTGAAAAATGGAATATTTT
>JAQUEG010000031.1 GCA_028685275.1 Bacilli bacterium | reverse complement strand
ATATTATATATAATTTTTAAAAACAAACTTTTTGATTTTCGTAGATCATTATGGAAACCAAAGTTATGGTTATTATTCATTATGATAATTGGGCATTTTACAGTAATTAAACTTTTGCCTAATGAAGGAATATATTCTGATTATAATCTTTATAATAAAGTAAATTCTATTAGTTTAATGATTAATCGCTTTGGTGTGATAACAGCAATGCGTTTAGATTTAAAACGAACATTGTTTGGTTTTGATGGCGAGGATTCATTTATTGAAATAATAGATAGAAAAGGAAAAGAAGATGTAGAAGATATAACATATAATGTTTTAGATATTAATTGGACGGAATTGATTAACAATGAAAATAATACCACTATTAAACAAATGCATGAATACTTTAGTGGTATAGTTCCAACTAATAAAAATGAATATACAGGGTTATTTAAAGGTAAAAATTTAGTATGGATTGTAGCGGAAGCATTAGATCATATTGCAATTGACAAAGATATTACGCCAACCCTTTATAAAATTTTACAAGAAGGTTATAATTTTACTAATTATTATGCACCTATTTATTTAAGTACTATTGACGGTGAATTTGCAACAATAACTGGTCTTTTACCACGTGGTGATGGTAAAATCAGTATGTATTATACCCATGATAATTATATGCCTTTTAGTTTAGCGCTTTTATTAAAAGAATATGGATATAAAGCAACTGCTTATCATAATGGGCAAGCGACTTATTATCGTCGTCATATATCGCATCCTAATTTTGGATATGAATATTTTGGTTGTGGTCGTGGGTTAGATATTAATTGCAAATTATGGCCGCAAAGTGATTTAGAAATGGTTGAAGCAACTGTTGATAGTTATATTAATTTAGAACAGCCATTTTTAACTTATTATTTCACTATTAGTGGTCATTTGCGTTATAATCATTATAATCAAATGGCAATTAAAAACTGGTCTTATGTTAAAGATTTGCCTTATTCAGATGCTGTAAAATGTTATTTATCGCAACATGTTGAATTAGATAAAGCAGTTGCTAAATTAATTTTATCATTAGAAGAAGCAGGGATTGCTGAAGACACAGTTATTGCTATTAGTTCTGATCATTGGCCATATGGATTAACAGAAGATAATTTAAATGAAAAATCTGATATAAATCGTAAAGATCACTTTGATCGTGATCGTTCGCCATTTATTATTTGGCATAAAGGAATTGAAGGTCAAAAAATAAAAAAAATAGGCAGTAATGTTGATATTGTGCCTACTTTAGCAAATTTATTTGGTTTAGAGTATGATTCTAGATTATTAATGGGTCGTGATTTATTTTCGGATGCGGAATCAATTGTTATTTTCCAAGATCGTAGTTGGATAACAGAAAAAGGTCGTTATAATATGGGACAAAAAAATTTTATTAGCAATAATGGAAAAGTGGATAATGATTATATAAATCGGATAAATAGCACTATTTATAATCGTTTTTATATAACGCGTTTAATTTTAGAACATGATTATTATCGTAAATTATTTAAGTAAAGAATAGTTGCTATTGGACTATTTTTTTATTTCTCTATATATATTGCCAGTTTCTAGTTTGACATCATTTCTAGAAAATAATTCACTAACTGCTACAATGTCATATCCTAAAGCTTTAATTTGTGGAATTATATTTTTAACCAGGATAACAGTATTTTTATAAGAATCATGAAGAATAATAATTCGGCCATCCTTTAAATTGTCAATAATATTATTTTGCATTTTTAAAACTGGTGTTGAATTCCAGTCTTTAGGATCAATTGACCAAAGAATTAAAGGGTAAGTAATTGAAGATGCAATTTTTTTTGTTATTTGTCCATAGGGTGGTCTTACTAAAGAAGGCGATTCACCAATAATATTATAAATATTAGTATTAGTCATTTCAATTTGTTTATTTATATTATTATTATTTATTTTCCGAAATGAAGGATGATTATAACTATGGTTCCCAATTTCATGTCCTTCAATATGTATACGTTTAATTACATTAGCATATTTATTTACTTTGTTACCTAGCACAAAAAAAGTAGCAGTCACTTCATTTTCCTTTAAAATATCCAAAATTTGGAGGGTATAATTATTATTTGGACCATCATCAAAAGTAAGCGCGATAGCTTTCTTTTTGGTTTTAGGTATGCCTACTTCTACAACTTTAGATTTTTTTTCTTTATTTTCTAACTCTGGTTTTTTCTTTGGCTCTTTTTTGCTATCTTCTTTTTTTATAATATGTGGACTTTTATACATAATATAATTACTTTTTTTGAAACAAAAAAAATTTGATTCTATATTATTATGTAAAACAGTAAAATTAGCAGTTCCCAAAGTACTGTTAATAATAAGATACGTAATAATAATTATCATAATAATTATATTATCATTTATTTTTTGCTTATCCTTCATATCAAATCACTTCTATTATCATTATAACATTAAATTATTTATAAATAAAGTTAATAATTTTGGTTTAAAAAAACACAAAAAAACCATACTAATAAAAAAGAAAAAAAAGGTGGTGAATGATAATGGCAAACAATAGTAAAAATAAAAATGAAGAAAATGAAACTATTCAAAGTTTTAAAATGTATCCATCGAGTAATGATGGAGAAACAAAAACAATTGATGGTGAAAAATGTATTGAAAGTTTCCGTATGTACAAAGCAAAAGATGGGGAAACCGATTTTAATAATGATTAATTTTGGCTACACCTTATAAGTATAATTTTATAAGGTGTTTTTATAAATAATATAAAAAACAAAATTAATTAGAGGGGAATCAAAAATGAAAAAAACAAATAAATATGTTATTCCTATTTTAATATTTATGATTTTATTGTTAGTAGGGGCATATGCAATTTTTAATGAAGTTTTATTTATTGGTGGTACTGCTGGTACTACTGGTGAATTTGAAATTCAATTTTTAAGCGCTACAACCACTAATATAGTAGGTTCAAATCCAACTGCTGTCATTTCAGCAGACAAAAAAACTTTAACAATAGCCGTCGATGATTTATCCCATCCAGGTGCTGGTGCACAAATTGATGTAGTTGTTAAAAATATCGGTAATATTCCAGCTGTTTTAAAAACAGTTGATATAAATGGAGTAGATGATCCAGATATCATTGTTGAATTAATTGGTGTTAATGTTGACACACCGTTAGATGCAAATGAAGAATATTCATTTTCAATTAAAGTTTATTGGGATCCAGAATCTATTGTTGGTGATAAAGATATTGTTTTTTCAGTTGAATTAGAATATGAACAAAATACCTCAACTGGTTATTAATGGTTAGATATTTATGCGAAGAAAAAAACGCCAAAAAAGTACGTTCATTTTCCTTATAATTGGTATTTATATTGTTATTTTAGGAACGGGAGTGGCTTTATTTTCTGAAAATTTAAATATATGGGGAACAGCTAGCTCAAATCAATATATATGTAGTGATCAATTAAATGTTATTCCCACGCTAATTGATCCTGTTAATAATCGATATATTGGTGGTGGTCTTCCGCCACGAACTATAGTTGAAAATGAAACATTAAATGAAAATGAATTAACTATTGTATATCGAGGTTTACATAAAAATTCACCTGCTAATACTGTAACTTCAATTTATTTTGAGATAAATAATAAGCACTTGTACTCTATGATTGATGGGGAAGCAATGGTTACTTACAGCAGTCAAAATAATAATTTATATAATGTGGAACCAATATTAGAATTTGTAAATGTTGGTATTTCGAAAAAAACAAGAGTAACCATTAAATTTATGACTAGATTAAATAATCTTAAAGATGAAGTTAATGCAAGGGTGAAAATAACCTATACTGTTAATGATTGTGCAAAGAATTTTTATTTCAATATTATTCTTTTACCATTGGTGTAAGAAGGTGGGTATAAAGAATGATAACTAAAAAAAAGATATATTATTTTATTATTGCAATTATTTTAATTATGATTAGTGAACCAATATTAAGAGCATTGAATTTAAATGATGTATATTTTCATGTTATAAACCCATTATTTTGGTTATTATTTAGTATTGTTTGGTACTTTTTTATTGGTTACCATACAATTTTTTATTTTCGATATAAAAAAGTAATAATTGAATGGATTATTATTATCATTCTTATTTACTATTTTTTATATTTTGGTTTAGGTATTATTAGTGGTTTTGGTTATAATCCTTATGATAACTCAATTAGTGGATTTATTATTAATTTTTGGACAATTGGTATAGTTATTATTGGGCAAGAATATATTAGAACTATTTTTATGCAACAAAAGAACTTTTATAATAATTTTATAAGGTTTATTATCATAATTCCTTTATATAGTATTATTGAAATTAAACTTTCATCTTTTTTAGATATATCAGTTCTAGAATTTAATTTTATATTTAATATTCTTTTGCCAATAATAAATAAGCATTTACTTTTGACTTATATTTGTACTATAGGGGGATGTTTACCAGTTATTTTTTATCAATTAGGAATTAATATAATTTATTGGTGGGCACCTATTTTACCAGAACATTCATTTTTAATAGCAATTATTTTTTCTTACTTAATTCCATTAATTAGTATGTGGTTAATTTATTATTTAATAAATAGTAATAAATTAAAGAGAAGAGAATTACAAAAAATTAATCCTATGATTTGGCTACCAAAATTATTATTAATATTTGGCTTAATAACGTTTTTAAGCGGCTTCTGGCCAATTGCACCAACTAGTATTTTAAGTAATAGTATGGTTCCTGCGATAAAACGTGGTGATGTGGTTATAACAAAGAAGACAAATGCAAATGATATAAAAGAAGGACATATAATTAAGTTTGTGCGTGATCATAATATTATTATTCATCGCGTTGTTGATATTGATTATAAAAATGAAAAAGAATTATTTGTTACGAAAGGTGATAATAATAAGACTAAAGATAAGAAACCAGTTACTGCTAATCAACTATTAGGTCGTGTTATATTTATTATTCCTAAAATTGGATATCCTTCTGTATGGTTTCGTAGTATTATAGCAAAAATTAGCAAACTATAAATAAAAGGATGGAATAAGATGAAACAATTATTTTTATCATTTAAATTAAATTTAAAAAAATTATATATTCCTATTGTTTTAAGTTTAGCAATCATAAGTATATTTATTATTATAGTCAACATTGTTCGCTATTTTAATACGGAAGCAAATAATATTTTATATGAATATAATGTCTTTAAAGATGCTGAATATCAAGTACATTTAGTAGAAAATAATTTCATTGAAGAAAAAATATTAGGAATGGATCAACAATATATTATGGATTTGGTTGATTTTTTAGATTTAACATTTATTTATACCTTTTCTGGCTTGCAACCAACCAATTTAACTTATCGGTATTATATTACAGCTAGTTTAATTGGTAGTTTAAAATTAGATATAACTAATTATGAACAAACTGAAGAAAAATATAATGTTTGGCAAAAAGAATACGAAATAAAACCAGAGACTCTAATAACGGTTGATGATTCAAAATTTACTATAATTGAGAAATATAATTTAAGTTTAGATAAATATAATGAATTAATAGATGATTTTGTGACAAGGTTTGGTATTACTATTAATCCTTTTCTTAACTTAAAGATGGAAGTTATAATTGAAGGAAGTATTAATAAAGAAAACTTTATAATTAATGATGATTGTCAATTAAATATTCCCCTTGGTAATAAAACTTTCTTTATCAATAAAATGGATAATAATGATATAACTGGTAATGTTAAATCTAATAAAATAGTAACAAATAAATCATCATGGTTTTTCATTGTTAATATCATTTTATTAATTATTATTGTTGTATT
The DNA here is from genome assembly GCA_028685275.1 of Bacilli bacterium. GTDB lineage: Bacteria > Bacillota_I > Bacilli_A > RF39 > UBA660 > SKGN01. The sequence goes on along the minus strand of JAQUEG010000031.1, from coordinate 1,397 downwards.
GCTTTTTATTTATATACGTAAATTAATTAAAAATAGTAATCAAGACTCATATTATGAACAAATTAATAAAATTAAATGCAATTATGGAATGCGTATTGTTGATGTTCTTAATATGATTAAAACAGAACAATTTGATTTATTAGAGGTTTCGGCATTTTCTGAATTATTAGATTATATTGATGAAGCTGGTGGTCCAATTTTATGTTGGCAAAATAAAAAAAGAAAAGAACAGCAAACCTGGTTTTTCATTATTAAAGGTAATGTTATGTATCGTTATATAATTAATAAAAAAAATTATAATAACAATATATAAAACGGTAATAATAAAATAGAGTGATATTAACAAAGGCGAAAGGGAGATGATATTAATTTATAATAACAAAACATAAATTAGCATTCTTGTTAAGAAAGTGCTAAAAAGGTATTGACAAGGGTTAAAAAATATATATAATATTTTATAGGAGGGATGAAAATGCATTTAATACCAAAAAACACTTTTTTTAGGGAAATATTTGATGATTTATTTGATATGCCAATTATGAGATCAGGAGATATAATGCGTTCGGATATATATGAAGAAGATGATAATTATGTTGTTGAAATGGATATTCCTGGTTTTAATAAAGAGGATTTATTGGTTGATTATAATAATGGATATCTAAATATAATTGCTAAAAAAGAAACAGAACAAGAGGAAAATAAAAATTATATCCGTCGTGAACGTTATTATGGTGAATATAAGCGTAGTTTCTATGTTGGCGATATCGACGAATCATTAATTAAGGCAAATTTTGAAAATGGTATTTTAAAAGTAATTTTCCCTAAAAAACAACTAGAAGATAATAGTAAAAAAGTAATAGAAATAGAATAAGAAAAAACTTATTCTATTTTTTTATAAAAATAATAGCTTTATATAAAACAGATTTTAAAAAATAATTATTTTTATGTTATAATATTAATATAGGAGATGATGTATAAGGATAAATGCAGGAAAAAATAATAAAATTTTAATTTTAAAAGGAGAAAACAATGAAAAAATTATGCCTTAGTTTACTTATTATTGTTATTGTTGGGGTTGGTGGTTTCTTTGCATATAATTATTTTTTTAAAGATAACTTAAACTATATTATGATTGATATTAATCCAAGTGTACAATTAGGTGTTAATGAAGATGATAAAGTAGTTGAAGTAGTAGCGCTTAATGAAGATGCGGATATATTATTAAGTGATATGAATTTAGAAGATATGGAACTTGAGGAAGCAGTTGATTCTATTGTAGATGAAGCAGTAGAAATTGGTTATATTGATGAATTTAGTAATGAAAATCAAGTTGTTGTTTCTTCTTGTTTAGAAAAAAAACAAAAACGTTTAGAATATGAAAATAAAATAAGCGAAAG
>JAQUEG010000030.1 GCA_028685275.1 Bacilli bacterium | reverse complement strand
AAAGAATCAACTGAAGAAATTTATCCCGATATAACTGCTAAATTATTTCATATCGCACCTACTACTTTTTTGGAATTTATTAAATTAGTGAAAACATATAAAAATTGTACCAAAAAAGTAGTATGTAATACATTAATTATATATGGTGAAAAAGATGAATTAGTGCCTTATAAAAGTATTAAATATGCTTTAGATACAATTCCTTCAAAACGTAAATATTTAACAAAAGTAGGAAACGTACGTCATCGCATTTTAATTAGTAAAAGAAAAGAAGAAGTTAGTGAATATATAAGAATATTTTTAAGAGGAGGATTAAAATGGAACAAAACGAAAAAATCAAATATGTGAGAGGAATGTTTAATGAGGATTTAAAAGATGTTAATAATTTAATCGTATTAAACGAAATAAAAGTAAAATATTTAGGAAAAAAAGGTATCACACAAGATTTATTTAAAGTAATGAAAGTTCTTGATAAGAAAGAAAAAAAAGAATATGGTTTTTTACTAAATGAATTAATGCGCGAAATTAATCAAAGTTTAACTACTTTAAAAGAAGAATTAGAGTTAAAAGAACTAGAAATGAAATTAACACACGAAAAAATTGATGTTACATTACCAGGTCTTAATATAACCACTGGGGCACCTCATCCAATGAGTAAGATAATTGATGAAATAAGTGAATTATTTATAGCAATGGGTTATGATGTGATTTCCGGACCAGAAATGGAAACTGATTTATATAATTTTGAATATTTAAATGTACCAAAACATCATCCGGCAAGGGACATGCAAGACACTTTTTATATTACGGAAGAAATGTTATTAAGAACGCAAACTTCACCAGCACAAGTACGAACTTTATTAGCCAATAAAGAAAAGGGACCGGTTCGCGTAATTTGTCCAGGAAGAGTTTATCGACGTGATAATGATGATGCTACCCATTCACATCAATTTGCCCAAATTGAAGGTTTAGTTGTTGATAAAAATATTTCCATGGCTCATTTAAAAGGGACTTTAGAAATATTTGCGAAAAAATTATTTGGTTCTGATCGTGAAATTAGATTTCGTCCTAGTTATTTTCCGTTTACCGAACCTAGTATTGAAGTTGATGTTAATTGTTTTAATTGTAATGGTAATGGCTGCGCCATTTGTAAACAATCGGGTTGGATTGAAATATTAGGCGCTGGTATGGTTCATCCACATGTCTTAAAAATGTGTGGTTATGATTCGGAAGTATGGACTGGTTTTGCCTTTGGCATGGGTGTTGAAAGAATTGCCATGCTAAAATATGGAATCCCTGATATTAGAGATTTTTATACTAATGATTTACGATTTGTTAAACAGTTTGATCAATTTGAAGGTGGTGAATAAAATGCGAGTAAATATGAGTTGGTTAAAAGAATTTATTAATTTAAAGGATACTAATTATCAAGAATTAGCTAATAAAATGTTGTTAATTGGGAATGAATATGATGATATTACTAAAATAAGTGATTCTTCTAATTTAGTGGTTGGTTATGTAACCGAAAGAACTAATCATCCTTATTCTGATCATTTAAATTTATGCCAAGTTGATATTGGCGATGGTGAAGTAAAAGAAATAATATGTGGTGCTGCTAATGTTGATAAAGGTCAAAAGGTAATTGTGGCGAAAATGGGTGCTACATTACCAAATGGTGTTAAAATTGGGAAAGCTAAGATTAGAGGAGTTGAATCTAACGGGATGATTTGTTCACTTGAAGAGTTAGGAATTGAATTAAAATATATTCCGGAACGAAGTCGTGGGGGAATTCATGTTTTAGAAGATGATGCTCCGATTGGGATGGATGCTTTAGAGTACTTACATTATAATGATATGGTTATTAATTTTGATATTACTGCTAATCGTAGTGATTTACTTAGTATGTTAGGAATGGCTTATGAGATTGGGGCAATATTAAAAGAGAAAGTAAAATTACCAACTATGGTGTTAAAAGAAGAAAATGAAGAAGCAAAAGATAATTTAGCAGTAGAAATTAAAACTGATTATGCTCCTGTTTATTTAACAAGAATTATAAAAGATTTAGTGATTAAAGAAAGTCCTAATTTTATTAAAGCCCGCTTAATGAGTGCGGGAATTAGATCAATTAATAATGTAGTTGATATAAGTAATTATATAATGCTTGAATATGGGCAACCGTTACATTTTTTTGATTATGATAAATTAGGCTCTAAAATAGTAGTTAGGATGGCTAATGAGGGGGAAGCGATAAAAACTCTAGACAACAAAGAAAGAACATTAACTAAAGATGATATTGTTATTGCTACTCCTAAAGAAGCAGTTGGTATAGCAGGTGTTATGGGCGGTCATAATACTGAAGTTACTAATGATACAAATAGCATTGTGATCGAAAGTGCAGTTTTTGATCCTAGTCATATCCAAGCAACTTCTAAAAAGATATTACGTAGTGAAGCAAGTATGCGTTTTGCCAAAGGGATTGATCCTAACCGCGCTGAATTAGCATTAAATCGTGCGGCTTATCTTTTGCAAAAATATGCTTCCGGAAAAGTACTAAAAGGAATTATTGGTTATAATAATGGTAACCAAGAACCCATTATAATAGATATCGCTTTAACCAAAATTAACCGTGTATTAGGTATTGAATTAAAGGACGAAGATGTTAAAGATGTATTTGAACGTTTAGATTTTGAATATCAATATCAAAATGATGTTTTTAAAGTAACAGTACCAACGCGCAGGTTAGATATAAAAATAGAAGAAGATTTAATTGAAGAAATTGGTCGTATTTATGGTTATGATCAAATACCAGGTATCTTACCAATTACTAAAATAAAAAAAGGAAATATTGGGCATCAAAATGATATATTAAAAAAATTAAGAAAACGTTTAGAAGGACTTGGTTTAACCGAAGTACGTACTTATTCATTAATTAATGAAAATAATATTAATAAGTGGACAAATGATCAATTTGAAGCAATTAAAATAAAATCACCAATGAGCGAAGAACATATGTTTCTAAGATATAGTATTATTCCATCATTAATGGATGTTGCTAATTATAATACTGCCCGTAGTATAAATGATATAATGATTTATGAAATTGGGACTAGTTATTATAAAAAGGAAGAAAATTATATAGAGGAACCAAAATTAGCAATATTAATGCTAGGAACTTATGCTACTCATGGTTGGCAAAATAAAGGAATAGTAGCTGATTTTTATGTTTTGAAAGGAATTTTAACTAATATAATGACTTATTTTGGTTTAATTGATCAATTAGAAATAAAAACTGGTAGTGATATTAAAGAAATGCATCCGCAAAGAAAGGCCTCTATTTATATTAATAATGAATTAATTGGTAATATGGGGGCAGTACATCCTGGAATTAGTGATTTACCAATATACCTTTTAGAAATATCATTAACTAGAATCTTAAAGCAAGAGATAAAAAAAATAAGATATGAACCAGTTTCCGTTTATCCAGTAATTTCTAAAGATCTTGCATGGATTTTTAATAAGGATGTTGAAACAGAACTTATTACTAAAACGATAAAAAAAGTTGGTGGTGAATTATTACAACAAATTGAAGTGTTTGATGTTTATGAAGGACCAAGTATTGGTGAAAATAATAAATCAATTGCATACACTTTAACCTTTATTGACAAAACAAAAACATTAACCGAAGAAATAGTTAATGAGATTGTTAATGATATTGTTAAAACTATTGAAACTGAATTAAATGGGAGTTTACGTGATAGTTAAGAAACTAAATTATTTTTTAAAGTAATTAAAATTTTATCTTGTTCTTCTTTTGAACTATTATTCCATAATAATTCAAAAAAGACACCTAAACCAGGGAGAGTGATTTCATCTCCCTTTTTGATTGATTCTTCAATACTATTTTTAATATCTTCCGTTTCCGTATTTTTAAAATTATTAATTATATAATTTCTAATATTTGGATTCATTTTTTCACCTTCCGTTATTATTTTACCTAAAATTGTTTTCATTTATACAAAAATATGATATAGTTATTTAAGAGAATAGGAGGCTATAATAATGAAATTGAATGAGAAGGGAAAAATTGTTGATAGTTTAGTTATTTTTTTAGTTATTATTATTATTGGTGTGTTGGCTTATCTTTCATATTATCGTTTTAATGAAGGTGAAGTAATTAATACAAAAGATATAGTTAAAGAATCTATTTCGCAAATAAAGATTTTAACTAATTATCAAACGAATTGGGAATTAAATGTTGATTTAAATAATCCTACTACTGATTATATGACTAAAATGGAAGGCGTATGGAAGCAAAGTAGTAATGATATTGGTTATAGTGAAATGACACTTACATATAATAATGAAGAAATTAATGGTGAAATGTATGTAACTAAAGAAGATAATGATTTAGTTGGGTATAAAAAAACTGCTAAAACAGAAAAATGGACAAAAGAACCTTTAGACAAAGAAGCAGAAATGGTTGGTGCTACTGTTGTTAATACGGTGACTTCTTTATTAGAAAATTTAATGGATTCTAATGAAGAAATAAAGGGAATAACTAGTGATGATAAAGAACAACGGCAAGTATTAGAAGCAACTTTTGCGTCTACGGAAATAATAAAATTAACTGATGTTACATTTGATGAAGATATACAAGGAACTACTAAAATTGTTTTATTTATTAATTCTAGTAATAATACTTATAATATTGAAAAAATGATAATAGAAACAATAATTAGTGAGGATGAAATAACAAACGCAACAATTTTATTTACAGTTGAATTTGATAATATAGGAGCAATAGATCAAATGACAATACCACAAGCGGTAATTGATGAAGCTAATTTAAAGGAAAAGTTGATGTCACAAATAACTGTATCTAATTTTTTAGAACTTATTAAAGAAGATAAAAATGTGTTTGTATATATTGGTTCTGATACTTGTTCAGGTTGTGTAGAAATGGAAGAAACTTTATTAGAAGTTGCTAATGATTTAGATATTAAGATTAATTATATTAATTTGGATACACTAAATGATGAAGATTATCAAATAGTATTAGAATCAGTAGATGTATTAGCGGAAGAAAATGAAATTCCATTTTTCGCGCGTTTTAATAATAATTTTATATATGATTATACAATTGGTAATGCTGATTATGAAACGATAAAAGGAATATGTACTGATTTAGCAACATAAAAAGCCATAAAAATGTATATAATTATGATATAATATTTTTATAAGAAAGGAAGGTAAAAATATGTGGAGATGGATTATTGTAATTGCCGTAATTATATTATGGTTGATCGTTTATATTATGAGGACTTATAACAAATTAATTGTATTAAGAAATAGGGTAAAAGATCAATGGGCACAGATTGATGTTCAATTAAAAAGAAGATTTGATTTAATTCCGAATTTAGTTGAAACTGTAAAAGGGTATGCTAGTCATGAAAAAGAAACATTAGAAGCAGTTATTGAAGCGAGAAATAAATTTCAGGCCGCTAATACTCCAGCCGAAGAAATGGAAGCTAACGGAGAATTAAGCCGTGTTTTAAGTCGTTTAATGGTTTTATCGGAAGCTTATCCAGAATTAAAAGCAAATCAAAATTTTCTTAATTTACAAAGGGATTTAAATGAAACTGAAGAAAAAATTGCTTATGCGAGACAATTTTATAATGATAGTGTTTTAACTTATAATAATAAATGTGAAGTATTTCCTTCCAATGTTATTGCTGGAATGTTTCATTTTGAATTACAAAAATTCTTTGAAGTTACTGAAGGTGAACGCGAAGCACCAAAGGTATCATTCGAATAAAAACTTACTACGGTAAGTTTTTTTAGAAAGAAGGAATTTAAATGAGAAAATTATTTTGGGGAATTATCCTTTTTTTAATTATTATTCCATCAACTAAAGCATTACAACCTAATTATAAGGTTACTAATCTATCCATTAATGCTGATATAAAAGAAAATGGCGATGCATATATAGAAGAACATATTGCTTTAAAAGGTGCATTTAATGGTTATATTCGTGATTTATATTATCAAGGTGATTATTCTTTATATGATGCTTCTTCATTACAATTATTAGATATATGTGAAATAGATATTATTAATATTGATCAATTTGATAATGTTGATAGTGATTGTTTTACTAGAGTTAATCAAGGTCAAAATGGAGAATCTTATGTTTATGAAGAAACAAATACGATAAATTATAAATCATTAAAAATGTATAAATATAATCCTAGTGGTACTGCTGTTTTTAGTATTAGATATATATTAAAAGATGTTGTTGTTATTCATAACGATATTGCTGAATTTTATTGGACATTTATTGGTACTGAATTTGATGATCAGATTGATGAAGTAAAGATTAATATTAATTTACCAGCCGCTTCTAATGAATTAAGAGCATGGGCTCATGGACCTTTAAATGGTGAAATTGATTTAATTGGTAAAGATAAAGTAATTGCTAAACTTGATAAGTTACCAGCTAACAATTTAATTGATGTGAGGATGGTTTTTGATCGTGAAATTGTTCCTTTAGGAACAAAATTATCTCATCAAAATAGTTTTGATGAGATAATTGAGGGTGAACAAAAAAGAGCGGACGATGTTAATAAATTAAGACAAAAAGCAAAGATTATTCATTATGGAATAATTACAATTAACTATTTATGGTTAATTGGTTTAATTATTATATTTATACATGTTTATAAAAAATATGATAAAGAACGTAAGTCAACTTTTCATTTAGAGTATTATCGTGAATTTCCGGGTGATTATGGACCAGAAACACTTGAATATTTATTAAAACAAAATATTACTAATAATGGATTATCGGCTTCTATTTTAAATATTATTCAAAAGAAAGGTTTAAAAGTTGAAGAAGGTAAAAAGAAAAAAGATTATATTTTAGTGAAAACAAAAGAAAAGGAAAATTTAACTGATGAAGAAGAATATTTACGTGATTGGTTAGTTAATGATTATGGTGATGGCAAAAGTGTTCGCTTAAAAGATATAACGAAGGCCTCTAAAAAGAACAGTACTGCGCAAGCTTTTTTAGATGGGTATGAAAAGTGGTTTTATATGGCAAAAACGAAAGCAGTTGGTGAAAAATTTTATGAAGATCAATTACATATAAAATTAAAAATGGGATTATATATTTTAATTGGAATTATTTTATTTAGTATTAATTTGTCTTATAATATTGAGTCATGGACTAAATATGCGGTTATTATTTTTTCAATTATTTTTCTTATTTATATTTTTAGTTTTACTAAAAGAACTAAAAAAGGCAATGATCATTATGTTAAATGGAAAGCTTTTAAAAAATTCTTGTTAGATTTTGGACGCTTTCAGGAAAAGGAATTACCAGAAATTGTTTTATGGGAAAAATATTTAGTATATGCTACTATTTTTGGGATAGCTGATAAAGTTCGTAAAACTATGGAAATAAAATTAAAATCAATGGATGTGGCAACTACTAATTATCCAATATTTACACATATGTATATTAATCATGTTTTTGCTCATAGTTTATCGCGTACTATAAATACTACTAGACAAATGTCACATAGTAAAATTGCTCAAACTAGAATGTCATCAGGTGGTGGTTTTGGTGGTGGCTTTTCTGGTGGCGGTGGTTTTGGTGGCGGCGGTACCGGTGGCGGTGGTCGTGGTTTTTAAATAAATTATTTATCATAAAAAAGAAATTGATTATTAATAATTTCTTTTTTTTTTAATTACCAATGTAAAAGATAATGTAATTTATGACTTTAAAGGAATATAATG
>JAQUEG010000029.1 GCA_028685275.1 Bacilli bacterium | reverse complement strand
AAAAACTTGTTTCATTTTAATGATCCTCCCTTATTTCACGTCCAATTATATTAATAAAAACATCATCCATATTACCTTTTATAACTTCAAAATCATTAAAAGTGCCCTCCATTTCTTTTAATAATTTAAAAGCTTCTAAACTGTTTTTAACTGGAATTTGTACCATATCAACTATTTTAGTAGGTGAATAATTCATGGTTATCAACTTTTTAATTGCTTCTTTTTGTTTTTTAAAATTTACTCGTAATGCATCATAACTATATTCTTTCTTTAAAAAGTTAGGAGTTCCTGTTACTACTATTTTCCCATAATCAATAATTGCTACCCAATCAGCATTAGCAGCTTCTTCCATGTAATGAGTAGTTAAAAATACGGTGATTTTAAATTCATTTTGTAATTTTTTAATTATTTCCCACACTTTAATACGAGTTTGTGGATCTAAACCAGTAGTGGGTTCATCTAAAAACAAAATTTTTGGTTTGTTTAATAATGCACGGGCAATTTCAACTCGCCTTTTTTGACCACCAGATAAATTTCCAAAACGACGATTAGAAATATCTTTTATTTCCAAATAATTGAGAACAAAATCAAGTTGTTGATTTAATTTTTCCTTTTTCATTCCATATAAGGAACCTCTTAAAATCAAATTTTCTTTTACCGTTAATAAATCATCAAGAATATTATTTTGAAAAACAACCCCAATTTTATTTCTAATCATCGCCGGTTCTTTATCTAATTTTATATTATGAATTATAACCTCGCCACTATTCTTTTTTAAAATAGTACACAAAATATTAATGACAGTTGATTTCCCTGCCCCATTTGGTCCTAAAAAGGCAAATAAGTCTCCTTCTTTAACATTAAAATTAATATTATCCACCGCAACAATATTGCCATATCTTTTTTCTAAGTTCTTTACTTCAATAATATTATTCATTATTATACACTCCTTTTTCTTCCTTTTCCCTAATATTGTCGGCTAATATTTTGATCTTACGAAAACGATGATTTAAACCTGATTTGGTTATAACTTGCCCTTCTTTTTCAGTTATAATATTACTTAATTCGGATAATGATGTTTCAGGATATTTTAAACGATATATGGCAGCAATACGCAATTTATCATTTAAAATTTCTAAACTGATGTTTTTCTTAATTAAATTAATATCAGCAATTTGTTTTAAAGCTGTATTAATCATTCTTTCCACATTAGCTTGTTCACAATTATTTAAACGATTAGTAATATTTTTTTGATTGCGATAAATACGAATATTTTCGTAATATAAAACGCCTTTATATGCTTTAATTAAACGTAAAAAATCACTTATTTTTTCGGCTTCTTTTATATATACCATATAACCCCTAACTCTTTTAATAACACGACTATTAAGATTATATTCATTTAATATATTATTAATAAAGTCGGCATATTCGTTATCGTCAATTAATAATTCTAAATGATAACGAGAAGTTTTAGGATTATTAACACTCCCACAAGCCAAAAATATCCCTCTTAAATATGCTCTTTTTTCTTCATCATCACTTATTATATAATCACGAGGAATATTAATAAAATAACCATCACGATTTTTAATTGATAAATCTTCCAAGAAACTATCACAATTTCCTTTAATTTCTAAAAGATAAATAAAATTTTTTTTAAAATTAAAATTACTACGTACGGTTACTTGACAATATATATGATATATATCTTTAATTATTTTAAAAATACGACGTGCCACAGCGGCATTCTCAGTATGAATTTTTATAATGTTATTACCAATATAAGCATTATTACGAATAAATGCTGATAGTTCCGCAATATACTCAGTATGATTACTATCGAGTTTAGTAATTTCGCTTTTAATATCAGTTGCAAATGACATTGTATCACTTCTTCCCTTTTAATAAATATGAAAAAATAACAAAACCTGTTTTAATCGGATCATGACGAACAGTTTCATTTTCAATAATAACTAAATTTTCTTTTATTAATTGTAATTCCAATTTTTTTATTGCCGCTTCATCAATCAAAACCGGTTTACTATCTTCTAAAGTTTTATAACGTTCTTGAATATCTATATCTATATGTTTAGACTTAGAGATTACAGCATATAAAACTTTTGTCCCAATTTATTTGTTTAAAGTATTTACATGATCATTATCTTTAAAATTATCAGTTTCTCCTTTTTCCGTCAATGCATTACAAACATATATTTTTTTTGCATTACTATTTTTAATAGCAGTTACTACTTCTGGGCAAATTAAATGCGGGATAATACTAGTATATAAACTACCTAAACCAAAAATAATTAAATCAGCTTCTAAAATAGCAGTTATCACTTCTGGTAAAACTTTAGGTTCTTGATCATAATAAAGTTTAGTAAGTTCTTTCCCTGATTTTCTAATTTCTACTTCACCAATTAATGTTTCGTTATTTTTTGTTTCCGCAATAAGATTAATTACATCTTCCGTTAATGGTAATACTTTTCCTTTTAAATTAAGAATTTTACTTAAAGACGCTACCGCACTAGTTAAACTACCTTCCATATCTAAAAGCGCTGCTAATAATAAATTACCAAGTGAATGGCCATCTAAATTACCAGTACTCTTAAAACGATATTGAAATAATTCCTCTAATAAAGGTTCTGACTCTGATAATGAAATAATTACATTTCTTAAGTCACCAACTGCAGGGATTTTAAATTCATCACGCAAACGTCCAGTTGAAGCACCATTATCAGCAACAGTAACCACTGCTGTAATATCAATTGGAAATAATTTTAATCCTTTTAATAATACTGATAATCCATGCCCACCACCTAAAACTACAACTTTATTCATCATTTTCACATCCCTTTTCATTATACTATATTTTGTTATTTTGATTTTAGAAATATAAGAAAAAATACGTATTTACAACGTATTTTATTGTTTTAAGTCTTGAATTACTTGATAAGCAGTTTTAGCGCCCTCACCAACCGCTGTTGATACTTGATATAATTCTTTTTTGATTACATCCCCACAAGCATAAATTCCTTCAACATTAGTTCTCATTTTCTTATTAACAATAATATAACCTTTTATTGTTTTTATACCAATATCATTAATAAAATCGCTAATAGGAGTAAAGCCAATATTAATAAATAATCCTTCGGCTTTAATTATTTTTGTTTTAGTGGTTTTTTTATCTTTAATTTTAACACCACTTAATTTATTGTTTTCTTCATATATATCAATAATCTCACAATTATGAATAACATCAAGATTAGGAGTTAAATTATTATATTTCTTTTTATTATTATAATCTATAATGGTAACTTTATTGGCAATTTGATCTAAATATTTTGCTTCCTCAATTACTGTGTCACCAGTTCCTACAACTATAACATCTTTTCCCTTAAATAAAAGACCATCGCAATAAACACAATAACTAATACCACGTCCGATTAATTTTTTTTCCATTTTAAGACCTAATTCTTTAGGCTTACGGCCAGTAGCAACAATAATATTATTACCTATAATTTCTTTACCATTACTTAATTTAACTATTTTTTTATCATTGTCAATATCAATTTTTACCACTTGACCATATTGATAAGGGATTCCTAATTCTTGTGTTTGTTGAAACATATTAAGTGCCAGTGTAGGTCCATCAATTGTAGTAAAACCAGGATAATTATCAATTTTTAAGGCTCTATTCATTTGGCCACCAGGAGCTAAACAATCGATCATAGCAACATTAACTTCTGCTCTTTTTAAATAAATAGCAGCAGTCATTCCCGCTGGACCAGCACCAATTACCACTACATCAAAATTTAACTTCATTAGCTTGCTCCTTTTCTAAATATAAATTTTCAAATCTTGAACCTTTTCCTCTTTCAACTACTAAAATAACTCCAATTAATAATAAACCAACTGATACTAATTGGGCAACTCGATAATCACCAAGCATTAAACTATCTAATCTTAAGCCTTCAATAAAGAAACGACCAATTGAATACCAAATAAGATAAGCCCCAGTTAATTGACCAATTTTTAAATAACGATAGCGTCTAACTATTAATAAAGCAATAAATCCTAAAAAACACCAAATTGATTCATATAAAAAAGTAGGATGATAATAATTACCATAAATATTCATTCCTTCAATAATAAATGTTGGTAAGTGTAGATTAACTAAAAAATCACGACTAACCATTTGTCCGTATGCTTCTTGGTTAAAGAAATTACCCCAGCGACCAATTGCTTGACCTAAAATTAAACCAACAACTAAGATATCCGTAATACGCGCTAAATTAACTTTATATTTAAAGGTATAAATTATTAAAAAAATAAAAGCAAAGACAATTCCACCATGAATAGCTAAACCACCTTCCCATACTTTAAATATTTCTGTTACATTTACTTGATAATAATCCCAGTTAAAAGCAACATAATAAGCCCTAGCACCAACAACACCTATTATAACTAACCAAAAAATTAAATTAGCAATAAAATCTTTATTAATTTTAAATTTATTTGCTTCTCTTATGACTAAAATTCCTCCTAAAAAAACACCTAATAAAATTAAAATAGAATAATATGTTATTTGAGCAAAACCTAAATCTAATATAACATTATTCATTATAAGTCACCTCTTTTTACGATTGGTTCAACAATTAATTTATCCATTAAAAAATTTAAAATGGATATTAAAATAGCCACAAAAAACAAAATAAAGATTCCATCAGTTTGAAAATGTAATCCTAAAATAAAATCAGCTATTTTTAAAATAAATACATTAATAAACGGATAAAACAAACCTAAAGTAAGACCAGTAATTGGTAAAGTTAAAATAAATAAAATAGGTTTAATCGTACGATTTAAAATATAAATAATAATTGATGCTATTAAAGCCCAAAAACCAAAATAAGTATTATCTATATAAATAGAATCAAACAAAATAGATACTGTAATTAAAATAATAGTGTAACTAATTATATATATAAGCCAATCAATAAAATCATTAATTTTTTGATTATTAATAACAAATGCACGCATATTACCCTCCTCATCATTATAATTAAATTATATCATGCTATTAATCGATAAACAATTACTTTGAAAAGTCTTCTTCAATTCGTAATAATTGATTATATTTACAAGTGCGATCAGTTCTAGATAAAGAACCAGTTTTTATTTGACCTAAATTTAATCCAACAGCCAAATCCGCAATAAAAGTATCTTCTGTTTCGCCACTACGATGTGAAATTATTGTTTTATAGTTATGTTCTTTTGCTAAATTAATAACGTTTAATGTTTCCGTAACGGTACCAATTTGGTTAGGTTTTATTAAAATAGCATTCCCCGCCTGTTCATTTATACCCTTTTGTAGTAATTTATAATTTGTTACAAATAAATCATCCCCAACTAATTGAACTTTATCGCCCATTTTTTCAGTTAACATTTTAAACCCAATATAATCAGTTTCTTCTAACCCATCTTCAATTGAAACAATTGGATACTTATTAACTAATTCAACATAATAGTCAATTAATTCTTCTCTTGTTAATTCTTTATTTTCACTTTTTAAAATATATTTATTCTTTTCTTTATCATAAAACTGAGAAGCAGCAACATCGATGGCTAAAAAAACATTTTTGCCACTTTCATATCCTGCTTTTGTAATTGCCTCGATAATTAAATCAAAAGCTTCATTATTACTTTTTAAATTGGGAGCAAAACCACCTTCATCTCCTACTGCTGTATTATGGCCTCTTTCTTTTAAAACCTTTTTTAAGTTATGAAAAATTTCAACACCCATCCTTAATCTTTCTTTAAAATTTTCAGTAATAGGCATTATCATAAATTCTTGAAAATCTAAATTATTATCAGCATGAGCACCACCATTCAAAATATTCATCATCGCGTACGGAAGTTCTCGACCATTACCAATATATTTATATAATGGTTTTTTAGCATTATGAGCAGCTGCTTTTAAACAAGCCATTGATACCGCCAACATGGCATTGGCACCTAAATTACTTTTATTAGGAGTATTATCAAGTTTTATTAAAATTTCATCAACCGCCGCTTGGTTAGAAACATCTTTTCCTAATAATGCTGGTCTGATGATTTCATTTACATTGCGAACTGCTTTTAAGACCCCTTTCCCTAAATAACGCGTTTCCTTATCCCTTAGTTCCAACGCTTCGTTAATACCTGTAGAAGCGCCACTAGGGACACTACAACGACCATAACTATTGTTATCACATACAACATCCACTTCAATCGTTGGATTACCCCTTGAATCAATAATTTCTCTAGCTTTTATAGTTTTAATTAATGCCATTTTATCATCCTTTCTATATTAAATTAGCAATATATTGTTTGAACATACGTCCTCTTTCTTCAAAATCACTAAATTGATCCCAAGATGCACAAGCTGGACTTAATAAAATAATGTCTCCTTTTGTTGCTAATTCATATGCCTTATTAGTAGCCATTTCTAAAGTTTCAACGATTTCACATTTTATATTTACCGAATTTGAATAATCTTTAATTCGTTCTTTCGTCTCACCATAACCAATAATATACTTAACATGATTTAAATAATTACTTAAATCATTAAAACTATGCTTGCGATCTAAACCACCTAATAACAAAATAATTGGTTCTTGAAAAGATGATAACGCAATTTGTGTTGCCTTAATATTAGTTGATTTAGAATCATTATAAAATTGTATTCCCTGTTTACTAGTTACATATTCAATTCGATGTTCAACACCACCAAATATAGTTAATACTTCTTTAATAATTTTATTACTTACGCCCAATTTTTTTGCAACTAAAAGTGCCGCCATTATATTTTCATAATTATGATTCCCTTTTAATTTGATTTCTGATAAAGAAATAATTGGTTCTTGCCAATAATAAATAGTTTTATCCTTAATGTAGCAACCATTAATATTATTCTTTTTACTAGAAAAATATACTTTTTCTGCTTTAATATCATTTGTTATCTTCACAACATCTAAATTATCAATATTTAATACAGCATAATCACTTGCCTCTTGATGCTTAAAAATTCGCTTCTTTATATTTAAATAATTATTATAATTACCAACAAAATCTAAATGAGCTTCATATAAATTAGTTAAAACAGCAATATCAACTTTAAATTGATTAAAATTACATAACTGTTGAATTGATACTTCCATTACTATAATATCATTTGATTTTACTTTATCGACATATGCACATGCTGGATACCCGATATTCCCCATTAAATGAACATTAAATTTTGTTCGTTTTAATATTTCATAAATAAGGGTTGCCGTAGTTGTTTTCCCATTTGAACCAGTTACCCCAATAATGGTTATATCCTTAGGAAATAGTTGATATGCTAATTCCATCTCGTTTATAACGAAAATATCATGTTCAATTGCTTTTTCTACATATTTATGGTTATTAGGAATCCCTGGATTTTTAATTAAATAATCAAAAGTTTGATTAAATAAATCATCTGGATGTTCTCCTAATATTACTTTTACACCTAAATCACTTAATTCTTTTATATGGTCTTGATCTTGCTCTTTTCTTAAATCATTTAAAACAACTTCATTATTCATTTTAATTAATAACTTTGCCGCTTCATATCCACTACGGGCCATACCTAAAACAAATATCTTTTTATGTTTAAACATGATTAACCTCGCTTTACAATAATTAGTATACTATAAAATACCCTTTTTGTTAATACCAATCATTTTTTATTCATTAAAAATGTCAATGCTAAAAATACACAAAAAAAGCCATCTTTTTTATGACTTTTTTTACAATAACTTTTCTATATTTATTTTATACGACAATAATAATTGTTAATATAGCAATTACTAGAACTAAAATAAATAACAATATACTCAAAATATATTTTAA
>JAQUEG010000028.1 GCA_028685275.1 Bacilli bacterium | reverse complement strand
ACCATCTAATGGAAAAATTGGTAATAAATTAAATATTAATAAAGAATAATGATACTGACTAATTAAATTAAAAGTATGTGGCAAGATAAAATAATTGTTTAAATAGATAAAAGAATATAAAATAATTTGCATAGCGGGACCTGCTAAAACAATTAATAATTCTTCTTTTAAAGAATGATTTAATAAAACATTAAAATTAATATATCCCCCAAAAGGATATAATTTTATATTAGTAATTGGCCAATTATAATAATATGCTACTAGTAAATGACCTATTTCATGACTAATAATTAAAATAAATAAAATTAAAAACTCTTTAAATAAACCAGTTATAATGCTAATCAATCCTAGAATAAGAAATATGGGATGAATCTCTATTTTAGTTAATATATTTTTTATAATCAAGGACCTTTCCTTCTTTTTTATAAACTAAATATAATTTATTATCTTTAATTTCTCCAAGATAACTTCCTTTCGCCACATAATCATATAAATTAACATTTATTTGATTAAGATTTCCATACCATAAATCAATACCATTTGCTTGTTGAACAATTACGGTTTTACCATAATCTTCTTTATCGCCAATAAATATTATAATACCATTTTCCTGAATTGGTACTAAATAATTAGGATTTACTGTTAATACTACCCCATCTTTATAAATATTTGCTTCTTGATAAACTAATTTTTCCTCAAATACAGTTTTATAACGATTAAATATATCTTGAAAAGGTAGAATATTACCAAAATATTTTTGGTAAACATTATTTACTTTAGCAAAAGGAAAATTATTACCAAAAATTTGGTCATATAAATATAATTTTTGAGTTGGATTATTTTTTAAATAAATTAATAACGATAAAAAGATTACTAATAATATCATTATTTTTGATAAAAATATATAAGTCCAAGGATAATTATTCTTTAGTATATTTTTATTGATTTTTTGATTAAAGCTTTTTCTTTTTTTACTAATTCTTTTTTTTATTAAATCAATATCATCCATTTTATCACCTAATAATATATATGATGTAAAAAAGGATATATTATTAATTAAATAGATGATTTAAATGGCAGAATTCGACGCAGAAGGATTAAGGTTAAATAAATGATTGCATAATAAATAGTATTAGTAATAATAAAGCTAATAAGCATTAAAATAAAAGTATTAAGATTAAATGATAAGTATTGTACGATCGTTAAAATTAAATATAATATAGTTTCATAACTAATAATAGTAATAATATTTATAAGAATACCATTAAGGAAATTATTATTTAAATAAAAATATAAACACTTAATTAGGATGCCAATTAATGTAAAAACAACAGCATTTAATAATAAAGTATTAGTATATGCAACATCATAAAATAAACCAAGTATAAAACAATATTTTAAATAGGGTTTTTGTTTTGTAAAATAAGGAAATATTAATACTAATGAAGTAATCGTAAATAAAGGTAAAAAAGATAAAAAAGAAAATAAAGAATAAGATTGATAAATGGACAATAAACCATCAAGATAAAAAGAAAGTCCAAGAATTATTAATCTAACCTTAATCATGATTTTCCCTCCGTATTAAAATTGAAACAAAACGTATATCATTAAAATCGATATTACTTTTTACTTCTAATATTTTAGCAATTCCTAATTCATCAGATTTTATTTTAGCTACTTGACCAACTAAAATACCTTTCGGGTAATAATCACTTAAACCTGAGGTAATTACATTATCACCTTTATTTATCGTTGTATCATCAATAATACTATCAATTATTATATGTTTAGATTTTGGATTATAACCACTAATAAGGCCATAAGTTATTTCTTCATTTTCATTAACAACTGCCACTGATATTTTGCTTTTTAAATCATTAGTAGTTATTAATTTTATTTCACTAGTAGTATAAGTTATTTTAATTATTTTGCCAATTAAATTTTGATTGATAACCGCAATCATATCTTTTTTTAATTTATCTTTAGATCCTTTATCAATTGTTAAGGTATTATACCAAACGCCTATATTACGATTAATTACAGTAGCATTTACAATATCATATTCGGTATAAGAATTATTTATATTTAATAAGTTTTTTAAACCATTAATTTCTCTTATTAATTCATTATTTTCTTTTTTTAGGCCGTCATATAAACTATTATCATAATTATTTTTATATTTTTTATATATTTCTTGTTTATGTTTATAATCTTTAATTTCATTTGCAATATAACGAAAAGGTTTTAATAAAATATTTTGGGTATTAACAATTAAATCTTTAATACCTTGTTCTGGAATTGATAAAGAACGATTATCATTAATAATAAAAGAAAAAATAGTAAAAATAATTACTATGCTAAAAATTAGTAATAATAGTATATATCTAAATTCTATTTTATTATGTTTCTTATTTAGTTTCATAATTATCACCTTCTCTAATTATATTATATAATAAATTGTTATGAAACTAAATCTTTTTCTTTTCATAAAAACTATAATATTTATTATTACCAATAATAATATGATCAAGAATTTTAATTCCTTGAATTTGACCAATTTTAACTAATGATTTAGTTAGTTCAATATCTTCATCACTAGGTTCGGGATCCCCACTAGGGTGATTATGAACACATATAATAGCAGATGCCGAAGCAAGATAGGCATATTTAAATATTTCCCTAGGATGAACAATACTAATATTGATAGTACCAATAAATAATAGTCGTTTGGTAATTAATCTTTTTTTATTATCTAAATATAAACAATAGAAATGTTCTTGTGGGTTATTATTAATTATATATTTAAAATGTTTATAAATTTTTTCCGGATTATTAAAATTTATTTTAGAAGTAATTTCGTTTTCATAATAAACCCGTCTTCCTAATTCAATCGCTGCTTTTAATTCTATTGCTTTTACTAAACCAATCCCATGAATATTAGTTAATGTTTGAATTGATATATCTTTTAATTCAGATATATTATTAATTTTATTTATAATGTTATTTGCTAAATCTTTAGCTGAATATTCTTTGGTTCCAGTTTTTAAAATAATCGCCATTAATTCAGATACCGTCATTTGTTCTGGTCCATTTTCTAAGAATCTAATTCTTGGTTGTTCTTGTAAAGGAATATCTTTTAAAGTAGTACTACTCATTTTCAATAACCAGCTCCTCGTATTTAGCCAATACTTGTTTTTCAATTTGGCTTATTTGTTCCTCATCAGTAACGGGTTCTAATAATAAGTCATACTGAGTTAAAATTTCTAAAAATGCCTGATTGTTATTAGTTAGTTCCCGTACATATATATCATTCCCTAATTTAGTATAAATTTCCTTTATTTTTGGTACATTATTTTTATTTTGTGTAATTCCTACATAAACACGATAATATTCATTATCTTTATCAACAATATAATAATCAAGTTTCGTGGTGTTTTTTTCAACATTATCTAAAGAGGAATATACCCCTTGTTGTAAAATGTAAATAACACTAGTCTTTTTAAAAGCAGCTTCTAATTCTTTATCATATTGATCAAATAATAATTTACCATATATAAACCCAATAATAATTGCTAAAGCAATATAAAAAAAAGTTTTTTTCATCAAATCACCTATTAATTAGTATATTAATAAATATTTTTGTTTTTTGTCGAAAATACTAAAACCATAATAAAACAGCATATCATTTTTAATATGCTGTTTTATTAATAATGTAAAATAATTATTTCTTATTTTAACTGTTCTTCAATTAATTTTAATTTTTCGGTTTCTTCATTTAATTTTTGTTTTTCAGAATCCACTAAATTAGGTGGTGCTTTTTTAGTAAAGTTTTCATTTGCTAATAAATTAGTTCTTTTGTTAATACTTTCGATTAAAGTTTCTTTCTCTTTTTGTAACATTTCTTTATCAATGTTATTATTAGTAGTACTGTTATAACATAAAATTATTTTACCATATGCAAATGTAATAATAATTTCTTGCATATTAGCAGGTTTTTCTTTAACAAATGAAGTCTTTAAGATTTTGCCTATTTCTATTTGATGATCAGTAATTAAATATAATTCTTCGCGATTTAATTGATTAATTAAATAGTACTCATTACTAATTTTGTTTTCTTGTTTAACATTACGAATTGTAGTAATAATTTCTTTAATTTTTTCAACTTTATTTATTTCATCTTTATATCTTAATTTTTTATTATATTGGGGATAATTACTAATCATTATTGAAGTTTGGTCATTATTAAATTTCTGATATATTTCCTCTGTTACAAAAGGCATAAATGGATGCAATAATTTTACGATCTCGGTTAAAACATAAATCAATACCGATTTAGTAGTTGGGCTTTCTAAATTAAATTTACTTAATTCAATATACCAATCACAATAATCATTCCATACAAATGAATAAATGGTATTACACACGATATTAAACTCAAAGTTTTCAATTGCTTTTTGAGTTTCTAAAATAGTTTCATTTAAACGAGCAAGAATCCATTTATCATATAAAGATAAACGTTTAAAAGTATGTTTTGGGGATGGGAAATCTTTTGTGTTAAGTAAGACAAAACGAGTAGCATTCCATATTTTATTATTAAAATTCCAAGCTGCTTTTACTTTATCTTCATCATATCTTAAATCTTGTCCTGGCGATGAATTTGACATTAAAAAGAAACGTAAAGCATCAGCTCCATATTGATCAATAACATCCATTGGATCAACGCCATTACCTAATGATTTACTCATTTTACGTCCATCTTTATCACGAATTAAACCATGAATTAAAACATCTTGAAATGGGCGTTCATTATTAAATTCTAATGATTGAAAAATCATACGACTAACCCAAAAGAAGATAATATCATAACCAGTTACTAAGACGTTATTAGGAAAATAACGACGATTTAAACGTTGTGGCCAACCAAGGGTTGCAAATGGCCATAAAGCAGAAGAAAACCAAGTATCAAGGACATCTTCATCTTGCACCCAACCTTCACCTACTGGTGGTTCTTTGCCAACATGAATTTCATCATCTTTGTACCAAGCTGGAATACGATGACCCCACCATAATTGACGTGAAATACACCAATCTTGAATATTAGTCATCCAATTTAAGAATACATTTTCAAAGCGTTCTGGAAAAAAATTAACTTTTGTTTTGGCATTTTTTTGATTTTCAATAGTATGTTTAGCTAGTTCATCAACTTTTACAAACCATTGCTTTGATAAATATGGTTCAATTATAGCATTACTTCTTTCGCTATAACCAATCGAATGGGTTATTTTTTCTTCTCGCAATAATAAACCTTTTTCTTTTAATTCATTAACTAATTTCTCACGACATTGAAAACGATCCATATTTTCATATTTACCGGCGGCATTATTCATGGTTCCATTTGGATTAAGACAAATAACACGGTCTAAATTATGACGATTACCTACTTCAAAATCATTTTGATCATGAGCAGGTGTTATTTTCACTACCCCAGATCCAAATTCCATATCGGCATGTTCATCTAAAATAATAGGGATTTTTTTATCTAATGTTGGAATGATGACCATTTTATTTTCCATTTGATTATAACGTTTATCATTAGGATTAACAGCAATAGCAGTATCACCAAAAATAGTTTCTGGTCTAGTTGTTGCAATAGTAAAATATTGATTACTATCTGCTAGTTGATATTTTAAATAATATAAAATTGCCTCTTCTTCTTTATATATTACTTCAATATTAGATAGTGCAGTCATCGCTACTGGATCATAATGAATAATTCTTTCACCACGATATATATAACCTTTATTATATAAAGTTACAAATACTTCATTAACAGCATTATTTAAATCTGGATCAAGCGTAAATTTTTCTCTGCTATAATCAAGACTAAGACCTAATTTTCCCCATTGCGAACGAATAATTTTAGCATATTCTTCTTTCCAAGACCAAGCAATTTTAGTCCATTCATCACGATTCATTCCTCTTGGGTTAGTTCCTTGACTACGTAATCTTTCATCAACTTTAGCTTGCGTAGCAATACCAGCATGATCCATTCCCGGTATCCATAAGGCATCATAACCTTTCATTCTTTTATAACGAATAATTACATCTTGAATAGTTGTATCCCATGCATGACCAAGATGAAGACGGCCAGTAACATTTGGGGGTGGAATTACAATACAAAATGGTGGCTTTTTTAAGTCACCTGCTTGAAATAATTTTTGTTGTAACCACTGTTCATATTTATTACTTTCTACTTGTTTATGATCATATTTCTTTTCCATTAACTTCAATCCTCCTATAATAAAAACGCCCTTATAAAGGACGTTTATACGCGGTACCACCTTAATTTATAATATATATATATTATACTCTCAATTTGTTAACGCCATCTACGTATATCTTGCTAAACTCAGATATAAAGCTCCCAAGCTACCTTCATATATATCTATTACTAGTTTCCACCAATTACTAGTTCTCTATCAATATTTATATATTACTCCTCTTGTTCATTGCTTTTGTATATTATTATTATACCAAATATTTTATTATTTGTAACATATTTTACAAAAAAAATACCATCTTGGTGATGGTTATTTTAAATATTATTTTGCTTCGACAATTAATTTAATTGCTGTTCGTTCCTCCCCTTCTATTATAATATCAGTAAAAGCGGGAATACAAACTAGATTTTTACCACTAGGAGCGATAAAGCCTCTAGCAATTGCAATTGCTTTAATTGCTTGGTTAATTGCACCCGCACCAATTGCTTGAATTTCAACTATTCCTTTCTCGCGAAAGACATTAGCTAATGCTCCTGCTACTGAATTGGGATTTGATTTAGATGAAACTTTCAATGTTTCCATGATTTATTCCTCCTCTATTAATATAATATATTATATGAAAGAAATGAAAATTATAGAATAAAAAAAGGAACTATAAATAGTCCCTAATATAAATATTATTTGCGTCGTAAAATTAAATAAGTAATAACACTACCGATTAATGATCCACTTAAACCAGAAATCGTAATTGACCACCAATTATAATTAGAATTTTCTTTGTTATCATTTAGAGTATTTTCTTGATTAGAAGCATCTTCAACGACTAAATTAATATCTTTTCCTTCATAAACTGATTGTTCATCATTATCAGCATCATTAGCTGGTTTTCTTTCAGTTTCATCAGATGAAACGGGAGTATCAGGTGCAATTTCACCTTCATCCATAATGTCTGTAATTCTTACTTCGTCTTCTTTTAATTCATGTTCAATCGAATTACCATCTTCATCAGATTCATAAACTGCTTTTATATTTAATGGTTTTCCTAGCAAAATAAATCCTAATAATAAGTAAATAAGTAATTTTTTCATTTTACCCTCCTTTTTATTTTAATAATTTTTACAATTTAATTGATAAAAGGCTTGTGGATGGGCACAGACAGGACACACTTTTGGTGCTTCTTTACCATGATGAATATAGCCACATTCTAAGCATACCCATTCTTGTTCTTCATCTTTAATGAAGATTTTATTATTTTTAACATTCTCTAATAATTTTAAGTAACGATTTTGGTGTTGTTTTTCAATTTTAGCAATATTGGTAAATAATTCACTAATTTCTGTGAATCCTTCTTTCGCTGCGATTTTTGCAAATTCAGGATATATAACATCAGCTTCATCACCTTCCCCATTAGCAGCAGCTTCTAAATTAACAATAGTATCACCAATTAC
This sequence comes from Bacilli bacterium, assembly GCA_028685275.1. Taxonomy (GTDB): domain Bacteria; phylum Bacillota_I; class Bacilli_A; order RF39; family UBA660; genus SKGN01. The sequence continues at coordinate 204 of JAQUEG010000028.1, read as the reverse complement.
CCCAGCTGGATAAGAAGCAGTTATTTTGACTTCGTTACCTTTTAAGTGACGATAAAATAGTTTAGCATGCTCATATTCATTACTAGCTGTTTCTAAAAAGATATTAGCAATTTGTTCATATCCTTTTTTACGAGCGATACTTGCATACATTGAGTAACGATTACGAGCTTGGCTTTCTCCTGCGAAAGCTTTTAATAATTTTTT
>JAQUEG010000027.1 GCA_028685275.1 Bacilli bacterium | reverse complement strand
ATAAAAGCTGTATGAGCGCCTTTCAGGACGAAGAATGTGTTAAATGTAAAATGTTACCTGACTGTTTAGGAGGCTGCCCATTATATAAATGTAAAAATTCTGATGGCAAATCATGTAGAAGCTTTGACATGATGTCTTTACCATCTCTTTATTAAAAAGGAGGCTGCATATGAATGATTTTTCTTTATCCTCTAAAAATGATATTATTCATAACCAGCAACATATTTTAAAAAGAGTTAAATATTTATTAAAAAATATGAATGCTTGTTCAGACATTGGGAATGAAAGAACAAAACAGGAAGATTCAGTACTCTTACTGGAACATATTAATAATCCTAATTTTAGACTTTTGGCAGTAGCTGATGGGATGGGTGGATTATTATTAGGCGGTAAAGCAAGTAATTTGACTTTATTTGAAATGATAAAATGGTTTAAAAGGCTACCCTTATCTTATTATCATAATGAGTCTAAAATACTTGCTGAGTTGGGAATAAAATTACATGAAATAGATTTATTAGTAAGAAAAATTTGTGGTGAAGGTGGAACAACTTTAGCGTTAGCAATAGTTTGTGAAAAAAATACATTATTTGTTAATATTGGTGATTCAAGAATATATGTTCATAAAGGTACTTATTTTGAACAAATAAGCATCGATCATTCATCTAGCTTTGATTTATATTTAAAAGGCCAAATTATCGATAAGGATGATATAAGATTCCATAGAAGGAATCACTTAATAAATTCGCGGTTAGGTGGCCTCAAAAAGTTACTAAAAATAGAGAATATTGTTTTATATAATTCTGAATATGATAGTACTATCCTAGTTACCGATGGAATTTCTGATTGCTTGCCAGATAATCAATTAAAGAGCCTGGTAGATAATTTCGAAAATGATATTCAATTGTCAGAAATTATAGTAGATCAAGCAATGAAATTTAATTCGACAAATATTGATTTAGATTTGTCTGAATATTATGATAAAATAGTAGGTGGAAAAGATAATGCTACAGCAGCTATTTTTTCAAAAAATATGATTTTTGAAAGAAACCGGAGGCTCTAAATGAAGATATATGAAAAATGGCGTGAATTAAATATTGATCCAAAAGATATTAATTTCAAAAAAATTAAATTGATAAAACAAATAAGTTTTCCGCACTGCGGAAATGATGTTATAGAATGTGAGTGTGAAATTAATAACACCTCTATAATTAATGCTTTTATTAAAATAGAAAGAAGCACCAGAGCATCATTTGAAACTGAAGTAAATCATTTAAAAATATTAATAGATAATAATTATTATAAAAAGATTCCAAAAGTCATTGAAGATGGTAATATTGAAGATAAAAAATATATTGTTTTAGAAAAGATAAATGGCAGTAGATTATCTGATATATTTTTAGAAATCAATGATCAAGAATTAAAAAATAATTATTTAGTTAAATATGGAAAAGAATTAGCGACAATCCACAACATTCCTGGCAAATTATTTTTAGAAGCTAAACAACGCTCTATAAATAATTATCCAAGTAAAGAAAAGTATAAAAAGTTCGATGCAACAATTTCTAAATACATTGATTATTTGATTGAAAATAAACCCGAAATCAATTATAATACGTTTATTCATGGTGATTTTCATTATGGTAACATTTTGTGGGAAAATGAAAATATTAGCGGAGTACTAGATTGGGAGTATAGTGGTAAAGGATTTAAAGAACAAGATATTGCGTGGGCATGTATTTTAAGATCTACCCAACGTTTTATGGACAATATTAGTGATATAAAATATTTTTTAAAAGGTTACAATTCAATTGGCAGTTTTGATAAAGAAAAATTGAAATGGTGTTTAATTAATGGATATTGTCATTTTTATATAATGAACAAAGAAGAAAAAATTTATAGAAAAAAAATTAGAAATTTATTATTGGAAATTAATAAATGGAATTTTTTATAAAATATACTTAATAGATTGAGGGGGATATAATGGCAATAGATGAAAACAAATTGCAAAACGAAAAAAACTACTTAGAAGTAGTTAAAGATATTTTAAATAAATTAATAATAAAAGCTAAAGATCAAGTCGGTAGAAATAAACAAGATATAAATGAATTGAAAAAATTTATGTGGGATAATTTATCAGATTATACCGATGAAGAACGAGGAATAGCTTTATTAGAAGTCGACCACAGCGTGGACATAACAAATAAAAGTATAGATTCAATATATAAATATGAGAAAGCCACCTCTTCTCCATATTTTGCAAAAATAGTATTTAATGGTAAAGATTTTAATGATGAGTATCAAATATATATCGGAATAACTACTATATCTGAAAATTTAAATTTTTATGTATTTGATTGGAGAGCTCCAATCTCAAGTATGTTTTATAATTATGAAATTGGTGATGCAAAGTTTGAAGCTCCGGCTGGTGAGATTTCAGGAACAATTATAGAAAAAATGCAATTTAAGATCATTGATGGTGAAATAGTAAGATGCTTTGATAGTGATATAAATATAGAAGATGAATATTTACAAGAAATATTAGCTTCAGCTACTACCGATAAAATGAAAAATATTGTTAGTACTATTCAAAGAGAGCAAAATGAGATTATTAGAAATGAGAAAGATAAAAATTTAATAGTTCATGGCGTAGCCGGTAGCGGAAAAACATCAGTAGCTCTTCATAGAAATGCTTATTTATTATACAGAGATTTAAATTTATCTTGTAATAATATTTTGATTTTTTCACCTAATGATATTTTTTCTGATTATATTTCTGAAGTCATGCCAGATCTTGGTGAAGAAAATGTGTTAAATTCAACCTTTAGCGAATTTTCTTTAGCATTTTAAAACCTTATAAAAAAATTGAAAACTATAGTGAATTTTTAGAAAGAGTATACGGTAACGCATTAGCTACTTCAGATAATGTAATAAGATATAAAATGTCAAATCAATATCAAAATGATATAGTCGAGTTTGTAGAAGAATACAAAAAATCAATAGTTTTTATCAAAGGAATATCCCATAATGATGTAAAAATTACTGCTGAAGAATTAAAAAGCATATATGAAAAATTTAGTAAATTTCCTTTAAAGGAAAGATTTGAGCATATGATAAATTCAGTATGCCATACGTTAGGATTACCAAGAAAAAAATATTTTAATTCCATCAAGAAAACACTACTTGAAAGTTCTAATATTAATTTTGATTGTATAAAATCATATCAACTATTTTTAACAGCTTATAATATAGAAAAAACCGATAATTTTAAAAAAGATAAAATAAATTATGAAGATATAACTGGTTTATTATATATTTATTTTTCTATTAATGGATATCCAAATTATAACTACATAAAACAAATTGTAATAGATGAAGTTCAAGATTATACACCTTTCCAATTAAGTTTGATAAAAAGAATATTTAAAAATGCCGCCTTTACGATTTTAGGTGATATTAATCAGGGAATAAATCCATATCAAAGATATAATAGTTTAGCAGATTTAAAAGATATATATGATGGAAAAGCGAAGTATATTGAATTGACAAAGACATATCGTTCAAGTGAAGAAATAATAGATTATACTAATACAATTCTGGGAATAAATAATGTTTGTTCTGTTAGACATAATAATAACATTCCAGTAGATATTAAAGATGTCCCAGATTCGGAAATATTAAGAGTATTAAAAGAAGATATTATTAATATGGATAAATTAGGAATGGGAAAAATAGCTATAATAACTAGAGATGTTGAGCAGGCAAAAAAATTGTATTTACACTTTAAAAATAGTAAAATGGACATTCAATTAATTGCTTGTTCTGACAGTAAAATTATAGATTCCAAAATAATAATTCCATCTTATCTTTCAAAAGGATTAGAATTTGATGGAGTAATAGTTTATAATAATCCAGATAAACCATTTACAGAAGAAGAAGGAAATTTATATTATGTAGTTTGCACGAGAGCTCAACACAAATTAAATGTTTACAATGAACCCAGGCAACTTATTTTAAACAGATTATAATTTTTTGCAACCATTAAAAGATTTAATTTTATTTGTATTTTTAATAGTCGTTTCAATTATTGATTTTTCAAAAAGGAAAAATCAATAATTAAACTCCCAAAAGGTGACAAATAAAATTAATATTATAAAAAGTTTTCTCGGCATAAAAACCCGCTTAAGCATATACATGAGTTGTACGTGCTTTTTTTAATTGGTTTTTAAAACATTCTACTTTCCAAGGATGAGTCATTGGTGGAATATTTTTTTTCTTCTTTAATTTTTATAACTTCACCAAAGTTTTTTGGTTTTTCTTTTCTAGGATGAGAGTCTTCTAAAGCGATTTCGTGATTAATTATTATTTCAATTTCTAAATCATTTTTATTATTAAGTTTTTTTTCTTCAATTAGTTGTTTTTTCTTAGCTTCTTTTTTAGTTTTCTTTCTAGCTTTAGGAGATATAATGCCTTCTTTAGTTAAAGTGTTGTAAATACAAGTATAAGAAACAATAATATTCTCTTCTTCTTCAAGATAATCTTTAAAGTGATTGAAGTTAAAGTCTTGATATTTACTAGTATAAAGTAATATAATATCTTCGGAGATTAATTTATCTATCTTATTAGCAGGTTTTTTTGATCGATTAACATGTATAAAAGCAGATTTATTATTCTCCTTATATTTAATGATAAGACGATCAATTTGTCTTCTAGATATATTTAATTTAATTGCTGCACGATTTTTATTACCATTATGATCTACGAGTTCTTTAATAACGTTATATTTTTCTAATTCATTCATTCTTAATTCTACCTTTCCCATATACATCACCTCGGTGACATATTATATATTATTTTGAGACATTTTCCAAAGTTAATACTTAAGACATTATCACAAATTAATCATAAATAGAGGTAGATGGTGAATTAATTAAATTGACAATTATAAAAAGTTATGTTACATTTTTTAATACAGAAATTTGCACTAAAAATAAAGTTTTTAGGAGGCTAATTTATGGATGAGTTTATGATAATATAGTGGATTATTGTGTTAAAGCAATAGGAAACGGAGATTATAATAAAGCTTATACTAGATATAAGAGTAGTATTTTAAGTTTAGAAGAAACAATTGTAAGAAAGCCTTTACAAGAAAGATTAGTTAAAACCCTTAGAATAGCAACTGTTAAATTAATCTAAATTATTTCAAAATACTTAAGGAATGATGAGTTAAAATTTTTCATTCTTTTCTTAATCTGATAAAATGAATATAGAAATTGATACTTATCAATTCACTATTTGAGTTGTAGATACACTCATCGTTCGCTCCAAAATATAAATAAACTTGCCGACTAAAAAGCAAGTTTTTTAATGTAATTATTATTTTATTTATTGTTATTAGTAATATCATCTATTAATTGGGCTACTGTTTCATATTCACCTAAGCATATTTTTTTTAATTCAGGAATGCTATTAATCATACAATAACTATTGTAAATTGACATTGATATATCATTAACATTATCCCCAATTGTGTATATTTTTTCTTTTTTTATTTTTAATTGTTCATTTATAATTTCAATTGCTTTTAATTTAGTAACTGATTTTTGAGTAATATTAATCCATCTTTGGCTAACATAACCGTGTACATTATTAAATTTATTAGTTATTTTTGTGAGCAAATCTAAGGCTTGTTCTTGATCGGTTATTTTCCCTATTATTCCATTTGCTAGGTATTTTGTTTTTTTAGTTATAAAGGTTCCTGCATCGATATACCAGTCTGTTATACATAAATCTTTTTTGTACATTTTTATAATTTTTTTAGTTATATTAGGTGGTATATCTTTACGGTAAATAATTTTTAAATTTTGATCAAATATTATTCCGCCATCATTACATATTAAATAACTATATTTAATATTATAATCATTTATATCCATTAATAGTTTATTAATATGACGCCCTGTCGCAATTATAAAAATATTTCCTTGATTAACAAATTCATTTATTTTTTTAATATTATTTTCATAATCATCAAAATTAAATAATGTATTATCAAAATCACAAATAAGTAATTTGGCCATAATTATCACCTTTATAATTTTATCATAAATATTAATATATACCAATATTGATATTTTATTAATAGAATTATTATTTACGGTGGTTCATCATTGACAAATGAAGAAAATATCAGTATAATTAATAACGTAATTTGTAATGCGGATGTAGTTTAATGGTAGAACTTCAGCCTTCCAAGCTGACCACGTGGGTTCGATTCCCATCATCCGCTCCAAAAGATAAAATCGTCGCACCAGTGCGATGTTACTTGGTTAAATCAATCGGAAGATTGGTTTTTTTGTGTTTTAAAAAAAGCAAAAAGTTAAAAATTAAACAGATATTGTTTTGAAGTTCTTATATGGAACAATTAAATAAATTAGGTTCCTTAGGTATAGTCGATTTTAAAATACCAATTACAATTAATAATGAACCTACTTATTAAGAATTGGTATTGGTTTAAATAGAGAGCAATTGCAAGAACATATAGATAGGCTTAGTGATAAATTTAAGACAAAATATAATGAGGTCTTAAAGGAGTTTATGTATAAAAAAGGTTATTGACGATTTATATGATAAAAATTTATTAGATGATATGATATTAATTCAATAAAAAAAGAAGACTTGGAACTATAATAAGTTTTTAACTTTTTTTTAATGGCCTTTTCGTATTAATGTTTTTGGATTTATAGAATATTCATTTTTGTACCAATCAGCAAATATTTGTGTAGCAGATGTATGCTCATCATTTCTGTTTTTTCTTTCTTCGTCTGTCATCTCTGCCAATGTTTTTTGATGATTTTTAGGAACAAAACATACCACAAATTTGATTTAGCTTTTTTTGTTTGACTACCTCGTGGTTCAAAAGCAATGGTTCCTTTACTTACACCATAAAAAGTATAAAAGTCTTTTCCATCGTAAAACGTTAAACAATCAACATATTGGCAAGATCTATTTTGTGAATTCTTCATTGTTTCAAGTAAATCATTAATGTTTGAACTAATTCCACTTCTTTTTACAAGTGCTCCAGGATATCCTGGATTGTTTGGATAATCGTCTATATAAAAGCCAGTATCAGCAACAAAACAAGGTTTTCCGAGTATACTATACGTCTCCAACACTTTTGTTTTTGATACTAATTCAATATCATTAACATTTGGTTCATCGAAGTCATGTTCTAAAAAATCAATATCTATGCCATTTTCTTCAAATTGTTCCTTGACTGAAATGTATTTCCCATAGTTACCTGTTGCATATACTATTTTCCCCACTTTACATACCACCTTTATAATTATAAAGTTTTTTTACTACATTAGGATTATATTCTGGTTGTGTTAAATCAATTTGTTTGTCGCTAGCGAGTTTTTGTGATAAATAGAACATTTGAAGAGACAAATAAAATTCTTTCCAAAAAATGTTCCCTTCAAAGTTGGAAGTGTGAAACAAAAATACGTTTTGGTATTCTTTTCGGAGTATTTCTAATAAGGTCTCGTCCAATTCTTTCTTTTCATGTAATAAATAAATTAAGGAACTATCTGGATTTTGGAACAGTAAATTGCTCCTGCCATGACAATATGAACCTTTGTCATGAATTATAGTTGGATAAGCACCGCATTCTGTCATGTTAGATTCTAAGATAGTTGCCGATGCTCTAGTATCATATCCTGACATAATTTGAATTATATTGGTATCAAAAAAATCAAAATCCAATGAACTTATTTTGTTCTTACTTTTTTTAATTAGTGTTTTAAGTTTATTATTAATTCCTCTTAATTCTTTTGAGCAAAGTTCTTTTCCTTCATAACATGCTAGCTCTAAAAAAATAATCATAGGACCAAGAGTTGATACGAGAGATACAAAACTCTTTTCTCTATCTGCATAGTATCTGTTGGCCCAATATATATTAATAATCATAGATTTTTCATTTTCTCCAAAAT